>JANPJI010000537.1:0-9473 GCA_031425425.1 Rubricoccaceae bacterium | reverse complement strand
CACGACGAGGGCGACGCCGGCGAGACTCACCAGAAAGCCGACCCACCCGAGCCGCCGGAGCCGGTCCACGCCCAGCACGTGCCCCGCGGCTGCCGTCACGAGAGGGCTCGCTGCGATGAGGATAGCCGCCGCGCCCGCCGTCGTCCGGTCGATGCCGAGGATGAACCCGACCTGGTATATAGTCTGCCCCAGCAGGCCCAGCCCGAGGACGGCCCACGTGCCGGCGCGGAAGGTGACCGTCATCGGCACGCCGCGCTGCCGGCAGCGCGCCGCGTGCAGCGCTCCGAGGACGACGGCCGACAGCGCGAACCGGAGCACGTTCACCACGAGCGGCGGCATCACCGCGAGCGGTACCTTGATGGCGGCGAAGTTGAGCCCCCAGAACAGCACGACAGCCGCGAGACCGACCTCGGGAGGAAACGACGGGAGACGGCGAGACACGGTCCGGGGGAAAGAGAGCTGCAACCTAGCCCGGCCGGTCGGCCACGGCGGGTCGGCCGCCCGTCCGCACGCATTCTGCACTGCCCCGCCACCCGGCGGTCCGCGCCATGCCCGGCATCCGCAAGCTGTACTACTCGATCCGTGAGGTGAGCGAGGCGACCGGGCTCAAGCCCCACGTGCTCCGCTACTGGGAGAGCGAGTTCGAGGCGCTTCGGCCCAAGAAGAACCGCGCCGGCAACCGGACCTACACCGCCCGCGACCTCGACGTCGTGCTTCGCGTGCAGCGGCTGCTCCGCGACGAGAAGTACACCATCGAGGGGGCCCGCTCCGCGCTCGCCCGCGAGATCGCCACCGGGAGCGCCCCGCCGGCCCCCGACGACGCCCGCGCGCAACTCGTCGCGCTCCGCGCGTTTCTCACCGACGTTCTGGAGACGCTCCGCTGACCGGTCCGGCCGGGCTCAGATCCGTGCGTTTTTGTCGGACGGGTTGCCGCACCCCGGCGGGCCGTCTAGCTTCGGGGCGTTCGCAAGGGCCACGTGCCGGCGGGCGAATCGGGTAGTGGCGCAGCCAGGTAGCGCACCAAGCTGGGGGCTTGGGGGTCGTGGGTTCAAATCCCGCCTACCCGACACAGACGCGCAGTCCTTCTCGCGAGGGGCTGCGCGCGCTGCATTCGGTCAAGTTGGTCAGTACATCAGCGGACTTCCGGGAGGTAGCGGTCCAGTCCGATCACGAGGCGCAGCGCCGTCAGCGTAATCCCGCCGGGGCCGACGCCGAGAAGCGCGCCGACGAGCGGGCGCTCCTTGTTGCGGTAGTGCAGGTTAACGCCCACCCCGACGGACGGCTGCAGCGGCACGCGCTCGCCCTCCGCCACGGGCGCGTCCGAGAGCGACAGCCGCGGCGTGAACTCGCGGAAGACGTCGTCGTAACCGGCCCCGATGAGGGCCAGCGCAATGCCCTCGACCCGAAAAGCGGCCACGCTCGGGATGAGCACGCCGCGCATGCCGAGCCCGACCGAGAGCGCGTCGCGGCCGCGGAAGTCGCGGGCGGGCCAGCCCATCAGCAGGTCGCGTTCGAGCACGGGGAGGTAGATCAGCGGCAGCGTGGGCGCGCCGTCCTGCCGCACGACGATGCCCGAGACGCGCACGAAGACGGCCCCGCGCTCGGGCTGGAACGGCAGCCGCACCGGCGCGGGCCGGAACACGTAGCCCAGCGCCTCGAACCGGTTGAAGCCGAGTCCCGACCCGTCGGTCGAGAAGAAGCGCGCCGCGGAGCCCTGGAGGAACTCGCCCCGCGACGGCCGCGCGTCGTTGTCGCGGCTGTCCGTGATCGCCGAGAGCCCGATCGAGACGCCGCTGCGCGTGCCATCGGCGATGAGCGCTGCGATTCGGGCCTGGTCTGAGGCCGAGACGTCGGCCAGCGTACTGTCGCCGATCTGCTCGAAGCCGCGGAGGCGGTCCACGCGGTAGCGGACAGTCGGCTGCAGCAGCAGGCCGCCCGGCCCGCCCGGCGACCACCCGAGCCGGCCCTCGACCTCGGCGTGCGTCCTGCTGAGGAACAGCCGCCCCGCAGGGTCAGTGTGCGGGCCGGTCCCGAAAAACGGAAACCGCGTCGACGTGACGCCCGACGCGCCGACGAGGGCGTAGAGCGAAACCTGCTCGGGCTCGCCCGTCTGGTACGCGCCGAACACGCCTTGCGACCGCTGCGACAGCCGGCCCTCGACCTGGAGGTGGTCCCCGCCACGGGCGAGGTTCGACACGGCCACGCCCCCGCCGATGCCCACACCGCGCGACCCCGAGTAGAGCGCGCCGACCGAGACGATGGGCCGCACCCGGAGGCTCCGGGTGGCGTCGGCCGCGTCGGTGGCCGTCTCCGCCGCGGCGGCTGCGAGGATGGTGTCGGCGGGCACCTGAGCTCGGACCGGCGAGAGCAGAAAGGTAGCGAGGGCGAGAAAAAGGGCGACTCTGGACATGGCGCATGGAGAAGGGTGACGCAGAGTACGTCAGAACCGTGTGCGGGGTAGATGCCGCTCCGCCTGACAGCCAACTGCGAGCGTCCTTTCACTCCGCGCGGCCCAGTGCGTCGGGACCGTCGGGGCGCTCTGAGAGGCACCAACCGACCGCTCGGGTGGCTCTCAGAGCGCCGCCGTCCTCGAAGGCAACGACGGGAGCGAGTCGGTCGCGAGCGTCGGCGTTCGCTAGTCGCGCGGACCGTGCGTCAGGGGGGTGCGGACCCAGGGCGGCGCGCGTCGGCGGCCTGCCCCTGTGCGTCGCGGAGGTCGGCCAGGCGGCTGGCCGCGTCGCCGAGGCGCGCCGCCACCGACGAGTCCGCCGCGGCGGCTCGCGTGAGCGCGGCGTGGGATGCGACGAGCAGCCGCTCGGCTTCGGCCGTGCGCCCCGCGCGCCGGAGTGCGTCGCCGAGCAGGCTCGCCGTCACGGCCCGGTCGGGGTGCCCGTCGGGGAGCGAGGCGCGGCGGATTGCGCGCGCCTCGCGGAGCAGGGGCACGGCCTCCGCCGGGCGCCCTCGCGCGACGAGGAACGTCCCGCGCGCGGCAAGTACGCGGGCGAGGTCGGGAGTCTCCGCCCCAAGGCCGTCGCGCCCGATCGTTTCGGCCTCGGCGAACACCCGCTCGGCCTCGTCGGGCCGACCCTGCGCCTGGAGCGTCTGGCCGAGGTTGGCGAGGGGGACCGCGAGGTCGGGCGCACGCGGGCCGAGCGCGGCGCGGTAGCCGGCGATGGACGGACGGAGCAGCCGCTCGGCCTCGTCTGGCCGGCCGAGCGCGTTCAGCGTGCCCCCGAGCCGGCTCCGAGCGAGCGCGACGTTCGGGTGGCCGTCGCCGAATGCCCGGAGAAACCGCTGGAGGGCCTCGGTCTGGAACAGGGCCGCCTCCCGGTGTCGGTCCTGGCGACTACGGACGGAGCCGAGTTGGCCGGTGGCGAACGCGAGGTTCACGTCGTCGTCGGGGTGCGCGCGGCGCAGAATGGCGAGCCTGCGCTCAAGGATCTGTGCGGCCTCGTCGAGCCGGCCCAGGTCGGCGAGGGCCCGCGCAAGGGTGCCCATGCCGATGAGGAGGTTGATGTCGTCCGGCGGGAGCGTCGCCACGTCGATGGCGTGGGCCTCGCGGAGGTACGCTGCGGCCCCGTCGAGGTCGCCCAGACTGCTGCTGAGGAGGCCGAGGTCGTTGAGGATGAACGAGACGCGAGAGTCGCGGGGGCCGAAGAGCGCGCGGTCCGTTGCGAGGGCTCGCCGGAGGAGCGAGTCGGCCTCGGCGAGGTCGCCCTGCTCGCGCCGCGTGCGGCCGAGGCTGTACTGCGTCTCGGAGACGTCGGGGTGGCGCGGGCCGTGGAGCCGCTCCCAGAGCGCGAGCGCGCGGCGGAGCTCGCGCTCGGCCTCGTCGTAGAGCCCGAGGTCGCGGTACGTCATCCCGAGCGTATGGTGCATCTTCGCCGCGACGTCCGGCTGGCCGGCGAGGGTCGAGTCGACGGCGGCCGCCGCGCGGTCCAGGAGGTCCGCCACGCGGACGTCGCGGCCGTCGCGGTCGGGCTCGGCCGCGCCGAGCAGGCCGACGAGGAACCCGTTGACGGCCTCCGCCTTGGCCGCCTCGGCCCGGGCCACGCGGGCCTGCCACAGCGCAACCGTCGCCCCGGCGACGAGGGCAACCGCGACGAGCGCCGTCGCGGCCACGCCCACCCGGTGACGCCCCACGAACCGCCTGGCCCGGTACCCCGCCGTGGACGGACGTGCCTGCACCGGCAGCCCGTCGAGGTGCCGCTGGAGGTCCGACGCCAGCGCCTCGACCGACGCATACCGGCGCTCCGGCTCCTTGGCGAGCGCCTTCAGGCAGATCACGTCCAGGTCGCCCCGCAGCTCCCGCGCCCGGTCCGCCGGCGCCACCGTCGACGGCGGCGGCGGCTCGGACTCGCACACGACCCGCTCCACCTCAGCCGGGCTCAGCCCCACGAGGCTGTACGGCCGCTGCCCGGCCAGCAGTTCGTAGAGCATCACGCCGAGCGCGTACACGTCGCTCGCGGTCGTGATTTCGCCGCCGCGAAGCTGCTCCGGGGCCGCGTACGACGGCGTCATCGAGGTCTGAGTGCGCGTGAGCGTCTCCGCGAGCGAGTCCGCCGGAGCGCCGCCGCCGTCGGGCGCGAGGATCTTGGCGATGCCGAAATCCAGGAGCTTCACGCTGCCGTCGGCGGTGACGAAGACGTTGGAGGGCTTGAGGTCGCGGTGGACGACGAGGCGCTGGTGGGCGTAGGCGACGGCCTCGCAGACGCGCACGAACAGGGCGAGGCGCGCTTCTGTGTCGAGGCTGGCCGTGGCGGCGTGTCCGGTGATCGGGAGGCCGTCGACGAACTCCATGACGACGTAGGGCGTGCCGTCGTCGGAGAGCCCGCCGTCGTAGAGGCGGGCGATGCCGTCGTGCTCCAGGCGTGCGAGGACGTGCCGCTCGGCGTCGAGGCGGTGCGCGAGGGCGTGGCCGAGCCCGGGCCGAATGCGCTTGAGGGCGACCTCTCGCTCGAAGAGCCCGTCGTCGCGGTGTGCGCGGTAGACGACGCCCATGCCTCCCTCGCCGAGGAGCGCGGTGACGCGCCACGGGCCGATCCGCTCCGGAAGGGCGTCCGTGCCAGCGGTGGTCGCGGTGAGGGGGGAGACGAGGGCGCCCGAGGCATCGGCGGCGTCGGACGCCGCGACGAGCGCGGCGGCGTCGGCGCGGAGGTCCGGATCGGGCGCGCCGTCGCCGTCGACACAGGCGCGGTCGAGGTACGCGCCGCGGGCATCGGCCGGGAGAGCGAGGGCCTCCGGGACGATCTCGGCGAGGCGGACCCAGCGGGCATCGGTCATCGGCGGCAGGGCGTGTCTGAGGACAACCGAGATCCGCGGGTCGGACGGTTCATTCGGGCGCGCCTTTCGCCGGGTTTGCTCCGGGCGCCTCGTCGGTGAGGCGGCGGTAGAGCCACGCGCGTGCGATGGCCCACCGACGCTTGACCGTCGACGGCGACAGACCGAGCGCGTCCGCCGTCTCTTCGACGCTCATCCCGGCGAAGTAGCGCAACTCCACGACGCGAGCGGCGTCGGCGTCGAGCCCTTCGAGGGTCGCGAGGGCGCTATCGACCGAGAGGACCTCGGCGGGATCGAAAGTGCCGGGTGCAGCGACCGGCCCGGCGTCGTCGAGCGACAGGGCTCGGTAGGCTCCGCCGCGCTTGCCGGCGTGCTGCGCCCGCGCATAGTCCACGATGACGTCGCGCATGGCGCGTGCGGCGACGCGGAAGAAGTGCGTCCGGTCCGCGAAGTCGACCCCTGCCCCGTCGCCGGCGGCGCGCCCGCCGAGCTTGGCGTAGACCTCGTGGACGACGGCCGTCGTGTTGACCGTGTCGGACGCGCCGAGACGCCGCCGCTGCGACCGCGCGAGCGCGTGCAGCTCGCCGTACAACTGCCCGACGAGCCGGTCGAATGCCTCAGCATCGCCCGTGCGGGCGCGGTCCAGCAGGACGGTCACGGCGGGGTCGAGCACGGGCGGCACGGCGGGGCCGGCAAGATAGGAGAACGGGTTGGAAATGTGTGCTCTCGGGCATGTCCAGAAAAAGAGAGACGCTGCCGAGCGCGGCGCTCCGGCCTCAGCTACGGGCAACGAGCGGAACGAACCGAGGGTGACCTGGCCCGTCCGTGCCGATCCCTGAGCAAGGCCGACGAGACG
This sequence comes from Rubricoccaceae bacterium, assembly GCA_031425425.1. GTDB lineage: Bacteria > Bacteroidota > Rhodothermia > Rhodothermales > Rubricoccaceae > DASVSE01. The sequence continues at coordinate 3,337 of JANPJI010000537.1, read as the reverse complement.
CGGTCGTCCACGTGAACGGAGCGGTCTCCGACCAGGAATTCCGGCCGGGCCGGGACCGATTTCCGTTCGGGCACGGGTGTCGATCTTGTGAGCCCACCACCCACCCTCGTCCACATGTGGAAGGAATTCAGAGAGTTCGCAATCAAAGGCAATGCGATCGACCTCGCAGTCGGCCTCATCATCGGTGCCGCCTTCGGTACCATCGTGACGACGCTCGTCGAGCAGATCCTGATGCCTCCGATCGGGCTCCTGCTCGGCGGGGTCGACTTCGCCAACATCTTTACCGTCCTCAAGCAGGGCTCGCCGGCCGGCCCGTACGAATCGCTCGAGGCGGCGAACACGGCCGGGGCCGTCGTGATGGCCTGGGGCGTGCTCATCAACGCCATCATCTCGTTCCTGATCGTCGCCTTCTCTGTGTTCCTGGTCGTGAAGTGGATCAACCGCCTCAAGAAGGCCGAGACGGCCGAGACGGCCGAGTTGACGGCGGACCAGCAGCTGCTGACGGAGATCCGCGACTCGCTCCAGTCGCGCACCGCCTGAGCAGCTGCAGGCGGACGACGAGAGGGGCGACCCGGCACCGGTCGCTCGTCCCTCTGCGCCGTTACGCGCCCAGCGCGGCCTCGAGGCGGGCTGTCGCTTCCGCCGCGAGCGCCGCGGGATCGGCCACCTGCCCCGCACCCGATCCGTGGCTGCCGCCGGGACGCGTCTCAAGGACCGGCGCGAGCGTCGACAGGCGGACCGTGAACGGGCCGGTCCGCGCGCAGAGCCGCCACAGCGGCCCGACGAGCCACTCGCCCTGCCACACGGCGTAGCCCGGCGGGTCGAACTGGAGCGCCACCAGGAGCACGTCGGCGTCGGCATCCGTCGCGACCTCGAAGGCTCCGTGGCGCAGCGGGAGCACGCCCGGCCCCGGCCCGATGCCGCCCTCGGGGGCGAGGGCGACCGGCGTGGAGCCCTCCGCGACCGCCGCGCGCAACGCGACGCGCGCCTGCTCCCGGCTCTCGTCGCGCCCGCGGTGGACGTACAGAGTCCCGACGGCGGTCGCGATCCACCCGATGAACGGGATCCGGCGGACGCCCTGCGTCGCCAGGAACCGGACCGGCGCGACGGCCAGCAGCACGACGGGGTCGAGGTACGAGAGGTGGTTGAAGAAGACGAACCCGCGGTGCGTGCGCAGCGCCTCGGGGGCGCGCGTCACGAGGCGCGTCCCGGTGATCCGCAGGAACGCCCGCGCGATGCCCACGGCGACCCACTGCGCCAGCCGCACGCCCCGCGGCCGGACGGGCACGAGGGCTGCGGCGAGCAGCACCGCGGTTCCGAAGACCAGCAGCCCGAACACGGCGAGCATGCGGAGCACACCGAGCAGGAGCGCAAGCGGGCCGGGGCGGGGAAGGGCGTCGAGCGTGGCAGGATCCATGCCCCGAAGCTATCCGCGGGCCTGTGCCCCTGTGTGGTGCGTCTGCACTACCGTCTGGCGCGCCACAGCAGGACGAGCGCGAGCGCTAGGAAAGCCGCGTGCGGAGCCCACGCCGCGACGGCCGGCGGGACCGTCCCGACGTACCCGAGCGGCTCGACGACCTTCTGGACGGCGAGGTACACGAACGCCACCCCGAGCCCGAGCCCGAGCTGCGCCGCCTGCCCGCCGCGACGGCGGCGAGCCGCGAGCGGGACGGCGATGAGCACCAGGATCAGGTTGGCGACCGGGTACGCGTACTTGGTGTACGTCGCCACGAGCGGCCGGCCGAGGTCGCGGACACCCGCGCGCCGCAGCGACCGGACGTACGCCTCGGCCTCGGGGATGGTCAGCTTGTCCGCGTCGCGCTCTGTCTGCGCGAGGTCCGAGGGCGTCAGCGAGAGGACGGTGTCGAGCGTTGCCGACGGCTGGAACCGCTCCGTGCCCCCGGCGAAGGAGCGGCGGACGACGCCCTGCATGCGCCACAGCCCGAGCGAGTCGACGTACGTCATCTCCGAGGCGTCGAGGCGCTCGCCGATGCGGTGCCCGCCGATCGTGTCAGTCGCGATGAGGGTCACGCGGTAGGCGCGGCCCTCGGCGCGGTCGAAGAAGCCCGCCGAGAGGACGACGCCGGGCGCGGCCTGGCGGAACGTCTCGGCCCCGCCCATCTGGGCCGGCGCGTCGCGGTAGTACTGGTTCTGAAACTCCACGACGACCGCGTTGGCCGGCGGCACGAGCCAGCCGTTGAAGTACACCATTCCGGCGGTCACGAGGACGCCGCCGAGCACGAGCGGCCGCATGTAGCGCCCGAGCGACACGCCGGAGGCGTGGAGGGCCGTGAGCTGCATCGACTGCGACAGCCGCGCCGTGACGTAGATCGCGGCCAGGAAGACCGCGAGCGGGCTCGTCAGGCGGACGATGTCGAAGAGGTAGAACGGGTAGTACGTCCCGAAGACCTGGCCCATCGTCGCGCCGCGGTCCATGAAGTCGTCGCTGTACTCGGCGTAGTCGAGCACGACGAAGATGAGCGCGATCAGGACGATGAGCAGGAGCGCCGCGGCGGCGAAGCGGCGGAGCACGTGCCAGTCGAAGCGGGTCAACGGGGGATAGGGGATGGGAGATACGGGATGTGAAGATCGGGACAGGTCGTGAGCCGTAGAACGGCTGCGTGCCGGGCGGTAGCTTCCTCGACTGCGTATGTCCCATCCCGCATCCCACATCCCGCAATGAAAGTCCACGAGTACCAGGCCAAGGAGATCCTTTCGCAGTACGGCGTCGCGACGCAGCCCGGCCGCGTGGCGTTCACGGCCGACGAGGCCGTCGAGGCGGCGCGCGCGATCGGGGCCGAGACGGGCACGACGGTGTTCGTGATCAAGGCGCAGATCCACGCCGGCGGGCGCGGAAAGGGCGGCGGTGTCAAGCTCGCCCGCTCGCTCGACGAGGTCCGCGAGAAGGCCGACGCCATCCTCGGGATGACGCTCGTGACGCCACAGACCGGCCCCGACGGCCAGCTCGTCCGCAAGGTCCTCGTCGCCGGCGACGTCTACGAGGACGGCGCCAAGGAGTACTACCTCGGGGTCACGCTGGACCGCGCCCGCAAGATGAACGTCATCATGGCGTCCACGGAGGGCGGCATGGAGACCGAAGAGGTCGCGGAGCACACGCCGGACAAGATCCTCAAGCAGTGGGTGGACCCGGCTATCGGCCTGCGGTCGTACCAGCTCGCCGCGCTCACGACGGGCCTCGGGCTCTCGGGCGACGCCGCCAAGAAGGCCCGGCAGTTCATCTCGGGTCTCTACGCCGCCTACGAGGCCTCCGACGCGAGCCTCGCCGAGATCAACCCGCTCCTCGTGTCGCCCTCGGGCAGCGTGCTCGCGGTCGACG
>JANPJI010000536.1:0-5219 GCA_031425425.1 Rubricoccaceae bacterium | reverse complement strand
GGCGTCGCGGGGCCGGGTTCGGGCGGGCCGAAGGTAGGGCTTGCGCGCGTCAGCCGGTTCGGCGTGCCGCGGCGATCTCGGCGGCGAGCGCGTCGTCCGAGAGCGCGTCCGCCCAGTCCGGCGCGAGGTCGAGGCGGACCGTCTGCGCCGCGCCCGTCGGCGTGCAGACGACCGTGACCGTGTCGCCGTCGGCGTGCTCGGCGGCCGCCTCGGCGGCGGCACCCTCGCCGAGGCCGGCGTAGGCCTGCGTGCAACTCCAGGCGAGGCCGTCGGCGTCCGTTGCGTCGCGTGTCGTCATCGGGGGAGTGCGCCGGTGCGCGTGAGGGTGACCGCGGCTTCGACGAGGTCGCCGCCGGTGGCGGTTCCGGCGAGGCGTCCGTCGGTCGCCGTCACGGCCACGGCGAGGTCGTCGCCCTCGGAGGCGAGCGCGAGCGAGAGCGCATCGCCCGTGCGCCTGCCATTCACCGTGTAGGTGATCTCGATGTCGCCGCGGCGCAGCGTGGCCGTGCCCGACATGCGTCCGTCCCGCGCCTCGGAGAGCATCATTTCGAACGGGAGCGAGAAGTCGGCCGTGGCGAGCGTCCCGGCATACGCCCCGGTGACGGGTCCGATCGACGGGCCGCGGGCGAACAGCGCGCACGCCGGGAGCGCCGCGGCGAGGACGAGGAGCGCGAAGGTGGGCATCGGATGGGCGGCGGCAGGGGAGAGGAGTCTACGCCGCAGAGGCGAACGCGCCGAGCGGGGCGGGCGACCTACCCGTGCTACCTTCGCGGCGAGCGGGAAACGCGCAACCCGAGATGCGGAAGGCCGTCTCTTTCGGTCTACAACCTGTCCGCAACGCCCGCCTTCTCTGTGGCCCGTTCGCTCTCCCGGTCCTCCTCCGTCGACGTGTGGCCCGCGTTCACGGACGCCATGCTGGCGTTCGTGCTCGTGCTCGTGCTGCTCGTGGCCTACCAGGTCGGGACGTCGATCGAGATCGCCGGGCCGAGCCAGGCGGCGGTCATCCGCGACCAGGCGCGCGTCGAGGGCCTCGTAGACAGCCTCGGGTTTGCGGGCGTCCGCGTCGAGACGGGCCTCGGGCGGCAGGACATCACGCTCGGCCAGGAGGTCCTGTTCGCCTCGGCCGGGACCGACCTCGGCACGGAGGGCAAGCGCATCCTCGCGGCCCTCGCCGCGGCCGTCACCGGCGAGGGCGTCGCGACGCTGCGCGAGATCCAGGTCGGCGGCCACACCGACGACGTGCCCACCGCGACGGCCACCAACTGGGAACTCAGTTCGGCGCGCGCGACCAACGTCGTCCGCTACCTTGCCGAGGCCGGCGTGGACGCGGCGACGGTCCGCCTCTCGGGGACCGGCTACGGCGAGTTCTCGCCCGTCGCCTCGAACGCGACCGAGGCGGGCCGGGCCGCCAACCGGCGCATCGAGATGCGCCTGCTCTACGCCCGCGCCGACTCCCTCTAGCCCGCTCCTGCCGATGCGCGCCCTGCCCCGCGCCGCCCTGCTCTGTTCCGCCCTGCTCGTCGCCGGCTGCGGCGGTGGGAGCCCGTTCGCGGACCCGGCGACGGTCGGCGCAGTCGCCGAGGCGGTCCTCGCCGAGGCCCCCGAGGCGTCGGGCGCGCTGCGCCGCGCGGGCGACGCGCCTATCGGGCCGGTGCGCGTCTACGTGGACCTCTCGCTGTCGATCCAGCCTTACCTCGCCCCCGCCGTGGGCGGCGCAGAGGGCGGCGCGCCCGTCTTCTCGCGCCTCGTCGAGGCGCTCGACAACTCGCTCGGGGCCGACGTCGAGTTCTTCGGGTTCGGCTTCGAGCCTGACAGCGCGGCCCAGACGGTGACGCCGCTGCCGGTCGGACGGCTGCTCCAGGCCGGCAGCTACACGCGCGTCAACAACGACTACGGGGCGCTCTTCGCCGGCTTCGCGCCCGATTCGACCGGCGATCTGGGACCCACGCGCGTCGTGATCACGGACGGCGTCGAGTCCGACCCCGAGGGCGGGGCGCGCTTCGGGCGCATCGTCGCGGCCGCGGACCGCTGGGTCCGCGCCGGCGGCGTCTTCTCGGCCACCCTCTACCGCGCGTCCTACTCCGGGACGTACTTCACCGAGGGGGCGGCGTGCCCGCGCGGACGCCTCGCGATGTCCTGCGACGACCGCCCGCTCGTCGCCTTCGTCTTCGCCCCGACGGCCGACCAGGCGGACAAGCTGATGGCGGCCCTCGGCGACGACCTGCGCCCCGAGCACGTCCTCCGCGTCGGCGGGCGCGACGCGGATCTCGTCCCCGTCGCCGAGGTGGCCGTCGAGGGCTCGCGGCGGCCGCGGGCGCTGCTCCGCGAGACCGGCGAGACGGTCGCGCCGGGCTTCGAGTCCGTCGCCTACGGGCGCGTCAACACCCGCGGGGCGGACGCGCAGGGCTTCGTGCCGCTCGAGTTCACGCTCCAGCTCGACGACGCCGCCGAGCCATGGCGGTCGCTCTCCGGGGCCGAGCGCGCGGCGTTCCTGCGCACGCTCCGGCCGCGCCTGCGCGCCTTCGCCGTCGACACGCGCCGCGACACCGTCGCCGTCACCGAGGTCGACATCGACGTGTACCGCCCGACCGTCACCGTGGACTCGCTGGGCGTCGCGCACGTGGTCCTTCCCGTCAAGCGCCCGACGACGGGAAACCTGCGCCACTTCGCGTTCCTGCTGTCGCTCGTGCCGTACGAGAGCGCGCCGGGGCTCGTCCCCGAGGGCTTCTCGACGCCGACCGACTGCGACGCCGCGCGGTGCTCGCAGACGCTCAACCTCGCGCCCCTGCTCGGGGCGATCCTGCGGGACGACTACGTGCCAGCCCGAACCCTTTTCCTCGCCGAGTGGGGCGACTCCTGATGGTTCCGTTTCTCTATTTCCTGCTGTTCTTCCTGCTCCTTCTCGGCGTCGCGTTCGCGCTGACGGTGGTGCGGATGGGCGGCGGCCTCTCCGGTGCCGGCCCCGCCCGTGTCGGCGCGTCGCTGCGGGGGCGCAACCGGGCGATCCTGCTGTTCTTCCTCGTCGTGGTCGTGGTCGCGGCCGTGCTCGAGGCGCTCGTGCCGGATGTGAGCCTCGCCCTCGAGAACCTGCAGTACGCGGTCGGCGACCTCGTCGAGTCCGAGCCGTCGCTCGTCTACCAGACGGCCAACGGGAGCGTCTCGTGGGGCCTCTACCTCGGCATCCTGCTCGGGGCGTTCGGCGGGCTCGCTGCGGGGACGATCGCCGCGGCGCGGCGCTACCCGATCCTGCGCGGCCTCGGCGTGGGCGACGTGGTGTGAGGTAGCGGGGAGCGGCCAGCGGGGCCGATCTCGTGACGCTCCCCACCTCGACCGTCATCCGCATTTCCCCCGCTTAGGTCCGGGTTCACCCGGCCTGCTTCCCGCTCCCCTCTTCCATGTCCGACAGTCTCTTCCTCATCACCGGCGGCGGGACCGGGGCCAAGGTCGCCGAGGCGCTCGTCCACCTCTGCGCGGCCGGCGTCGCGCCGCGGCGCGTCCACGTGCTCCTCGTCGATGCGGACACGACGAACGGCAACCTGCAGCGCGCGCTCCAGTCGGCGCGGGCATACCAGGCCGTCCAGCGGTGGCCGTGGGCCGTCGAGACGACGACCGGCGGGCTGTTCTCGAAGAGCAAGACATACCTCCAGATCTTCGGCTCCGAGCTGAGCGTCACCACGCTCACCGAGACGCTCGACACGACCCGCAGCGGCGGCATCGCCAACCAGGCCTCGCCCGACGAGCAGATGGTCCTCGACCTGCTCTACGACGCCGACGAGCAGACGGCGTCCTGCGACGACGGCTTCCGGGCGCGCCCGAACCTCGGCTGCCTCGTCCTCGCGGACCACCTCGCGGACAAGCTCCCCGTCCACGCCGCCCCGTTTCTCGACGCGCTCGTCAAGGAGGCCGCCGCGGGCCAGCCCGTGCCGGTCGTCGTCGCGGCCTCGATCTTCGGCGGCACCGGCGCGAGCCTGCTGCCCGTCATCCGCGGCTCCATCGAGGAGGCGCTCCGGATCCGCGACGCCGAGCGGGCGGCCAAGATGCTCGCCTGGGGCGCGACGATGGTCCTGCCGCACTACCAGCCCGCGCGCCGCATCGAAAGCGTGGACCCGGACCGCTACCTCCTCGACACGGCCAACGCGCTCCAGTTCTACGGCATGGCGCAGGAGGTCACGAAGGCGCAGGACAGCGCCGGCGGGACACTCTACGACGCGATCTACGCCGTGGGCTCGGACCGGCCCAGCCGCAACATCGTCGAGCCGGTCCTCGGGGCGAAGGCGCAGGCGAACCCGCCGTACGTCGAGGAGCTCGTCGGCGCGCTCGGGGCGGTCCACTTCGCCGAGACGCTCGGCCAGGGCCGCCGCGCGACGCGCGTCTACCAGCCCGACCGCGGCAACACGCGCCTGACGTGGGCCGACCTGCCGCTCGGGGCGGACGAGCGCCTGCGGACGCGCGCGGCCTACCTGCTCCACCTCGGCGCGTTCTTCCTGCGCCCGGCCGACCCGTACCGGCCGGACCTCTCAAAGGGCCTCGCCGGCCTGCTCGCGTCCACGCCCGACGCCGAGCTCGAGGCGTACGCGTGGTTCAAGGACATCCTGAGCCCCTGGGCGGCCGGCGTCAGCCAGACCTACGCCGCGACGCCGGCTGGAAAGCGCGCCTCGGCGATCAAGGACGCGGCCGTGATGGGCGGCGCGTCCGTGGACGCGCTCCGCACCGACGCTGTGGACTACTTCGGCCGCCTGCTGCTGTGGGCCGCCTCCGCCCTCCGCGACGGGGCCGACGGCCGCGGTGTGCTCCACTTCGTGGACTTCCACGCCGACGGCGACTACGCCCTCCTTCAGGGCAAGATGGCGGCCAAGGGCCTCGACGTGGACGCGCCCGCGCCGGGCGAGGCCAAAGCGGACCCCAACGCCGACAACGCCCTCGCGCGGCTCCTCCGAACCGCTCTCGCGGCCGAGGTGTCGGCCCACGAGCGGACGGGCAGCAAGGGCGTCGTCGCAGGCGAGTTCGCCCTCGTGGACGCCGACGGCCGCATCGGGCTGCGGATCACGCCCGAGCAGGTCCGCCAGGCGCTCGCCGCCGAGCGCCTCGGCGACGTGGCCGACGAGTACACCCGCACCGCCCCCGGAGCCGCGTGATGCCCGCTCGGACCAACACGACGGCCCCCTCTCTGGCCGGCCGGCCATCTCCCCCCGCAGGGGGGAGAAAACGATGGAATGAGG
>JANPJI010000535.1:0-2552 GCA_031425425.1 Rubricoccaceae bacterium | reverse complement strand
CGTCGCCGCCGAAGTCGGCGTAGTCGAGGTCCAGCAGGGCCGTCGGCGGACGGGCCGTGCGGTCGACGTCGAGGATCTGGTCGCTGGGCGCGAGCAGGCCGAGGTCGAGCGGGAACAGCGGGCCCGGCGGCGCGAAGGCGGCCTCGCGGGGGAGGTAGAACTGGAACAGCGCGAGGTCCAGCAGGCGCGGCTCGGGCGCGCACCGGAGCGTCTCCGTCCGGCCGTCGCGGGCGAAGCAGACCGTGTACTGGAACGCGTCGTAGTCGCTGAGGGCCGCGCGGGGCTGGATGCGGGCCGCGGGCTGGATCGACAGGCCGGCGTCGCCGCCGGCGAGCGTCGCCCCGAAGGCGAGCGTCGCCTCGGCCTGGTCCTCGCTGACGTAGAACGCCCGCTCGAACAGGACCGCCCCGCCGCGCTCGGCCACGCGGAGCCGGTACGCGCCCGACAGCTCGAACCCGACGAGCGCGTTCGGGAAGGTGTACTGGTAGTGGACGTACGGCACGGCCGTGCCACCGCTCGTGCGGTAGTCCGTGATGTCGTCGCGCTCGAAGCCGGTGAGGTACTCCGTCGGGAGCAGGTCCGGCCGGCCGTCGCGGGTGGTGTGCTGGAACGAGACTTCGAGCGGCTCCCCGCCGCCGTCGGTGAGCACGTCGAACGCGAGCGTGAGCGTCTGGGAGCCGCGGAGCGAGAGGACCGGGAGCGACGCCTCCTCGTCGGTGAGGTGGAGCTGGACCGTCCGGACGCGGGCGTCCGTCGCCGCGAGCGAGGTGGATACTGGAGCCGCCGGGTTGCTGTCGAACGCCTCGGGCGGGAGCGTGCAGGACGAGACGATGGCGGCGAGCCCGCAGGCCGCAGCCAGGGGTCGGCGCACGCGGCGCGCAGCGCGCAGCCCCGCAGACGGGCGGGCGGCAGACTGAATCGGCGTCATCAGAAGGGCGTCGTTGACGAGAAAGATAGGGGCGTCGCACGCTCCGTCAGGGCGTGGCAGAGAGAGCGGGCGCTCCCTGAACGGCCCGCCAGCGCACCCGTTCTCTCCAGTCCGCCGCGACGGCCGCGAGCGCGTCGGCACCCGCCGCTCGCAGGCCGCGCTCGGAGGCCGCAGCGAGGCGCGAGGCCGCTGCGCCGTCGCCCGCGTGGTACGCCATCCGGGCGGCGACGAGCAGGAGCGCCGCATCTTCGTCGGGTGCCAGCCCGCGCCGCGGCGTGCGCCGGATAGCCGCCCAGGCGCGGGTGGGCTCGCCGGCCTCGTCCCACAGCACGGCCGCGTGGAAGGGGGCAAGCGCCTCGGCCCCGGCCGCCGCCCGCGCGGGGTCGCCGGGGTCCGAGAACACCGCGCGGAGCGCCTCGGCGGTGAGGCGCGAGCGGAGCCGGAGCGCGAGGTGGCCCACGCGGTCGGTGGGGGCGAGGCGCCGGGCCGAGCGGGCGTAGAGCGAGTCGGTGAGCGCTCGCGAAACGGGGGTCGGATTGGTCGTCAGCTTTCGGAAGTCGGCCCGCGCGCGGAGTTCGAGCGCCGACGCGACCGAGTCGCCAGGGGCGTAGCCGGTTTGGACGGGCGCACGCGCCGACGCCCGGCCGCCGCTGGCCGCGAACGCGGCGACCCACCCCGCCTGGGCGAGATCGGAGTCCGGGCGCTCCGCGAGCGCGTCCTCGAAGCGCGCCACCGCCGCGAGCGGGTCGCCGGCATCGAGCGCCTCGAACCCGGCGCGCGTCGCTCGGACGTGGTCCGGGACGTGGTGCGGGCACGGCACTTCGAACAGCGACGGCTCGCGGAAGAGCCACGCGGCCGTCGCTCGGGCCTCGGCCGTCACCGGGACGCTCTTCAGGTGCGCCGCCCAGCGCGCCGTGAGCGTGTCCAGCGGGACGCCCGTCGCGCGCGACACATTCCCCGTCCGGTACGCCTCGCGCACGGCTGCCGCCCCGCACGTCCGCAGCGTGTAGCCCACGAACGCGCCGGTCGCGGTGTACGAGACGCCCGCGCGCGCGCGCCAGAACCCGAGCGGCGTCATCGCGTCTCGCACGACGGCGGCCGGGTCGGCGTCGAGCCCGCCGACGTCGGTCAACTCCGGGCCCGGCGCAACGAGCGCGTCGGGCGCGGGCAGCCCGTCCGGCGGCTCGACCGCCACCGCCAGCCCCTCGACAAGCCCGACGGCCGGGGAGGCGCGCAGCACGGGCATCCCGAACTCGCGCGCGACGACGTGGACGAGTTCGTGTCCCAGCGAACGCCCGACCTCGTCGGCGAGCATGTGGACCTGCGGCCGCGCCAGCCAGACCGGGACGACGCTCGTCTGGCGCGAGCCCGTCAGCCGGCCCTTCGTCTCCTCGTCCGGGTACAGGTATACGTGGACCGGCTCGGACGCCCGCACGCCGAGGCGCCCCTCGACCTGCCACAGCCGGAACCGCGCGTCGTCCGCGAGCCGCCGCACGTCCGCCGCCGTCGTCTCGGGGGCGAGGTGGAGCACGACCGGCCCGGCGTCGACGCGGCGCGACAGGACGCGCTCGATCCCGGCCGCGCTCTGCTGCACGCCGAGCGGGACCGCCGCGAGCGTCGCCAC
>JANPJI010000534.1:0-1991 GCA_031425425.1 Rubricoccaceae bacterium | reverse complement strand
CACGGTCGATCTCGACCGGGACGAAGGCGTCGCCGAGGCCGCTCAGCGTGAAGCGACCGGCGCCGTCGGTGAGGCTGTAGGCCTGCGCCATCCCATCGTCGCCTCGGGCGACGACGAGGGCCCCGCCGACGGGCGTTCCGGCGGCGTCGCGGACGGTCCCGTCGAGGGTGCCGTCGGAGGCGTCGCCGCCGGGCCGTGCGCTGACCGGCCGGTTGAGCCCGCCGAGGAGCGCGCTGATGCCGCCGACGTCGCCCGTGAGGTCGAGACGCGTTGCGGTCGTCCACGAGCCGGTGTCGGGGAAGAACTGCGGCGCGTGGCCCGCCTCGGTGAACAGGACCACGTACTGGCCCGGGTCGAGCCCGTCGATGCGGTACGCGCCCGAGGCGTTCGCGTAGCCGTAGCGGACGCCCGGCGCGTCGACCCGGACGACCGCGACGAGGGCCCCGCCGAGCGGCGCCCCGGTCTCCTCGTCGGCGACGGCGCCCGAGACGGCGAACCCCGGCGCGTCCTCCTCGAGCCCGACGAGCACGACCGTGCCCACGTCGAACGAGACGGGGTCCGCCCCGACCTCGAACAGGTCGGCGAAGACGACGTCGAACTGGCCGTCGAAGAACTGGGATTGGTAGCCGTCCGCGCTGAGCCCGACGGCGAGGTACGACGCGGCCAAGGCGGGGTTGGTCGACGTGATCGAGAACGTGCCGTCGGGGTTGGCGGCGAGCGAGTCCGCGAACTCGAACTCGTCGTAGAGCGAGACGAGGGCGCCGAGGATGGGCTGCCCGGCTGTGTCCGTGATCCGGCCGGTGACCGTCACCGCAAAGTCGGGGGAGGGGCGGCGCAGCGCGAAGTCGACGCCGGCGCGCGTCGCGCCGCCCTCGACCGTGACGACGGTGGCCGCGGTTCGGAACGGGACGCCGTCGTAAGACTGGGGCAGGAACGGGGCGGGCGGCGCGACGACCTGGAAGATGTAGTCGTTCTCGGGCAGGTCGGCCGTGAACCGGCCGTCCGGGCCGGTCTGGACGAATGCCGAGTAGAGGTCGTCGACGGCGTACGCGAGCACCTCGACGTTCGCGAGCGGCGCGCCCGTCGCGGCGTCGGTGACGGTCCCCGTGGCCTGCCCGGCGACGCGGCGGCGGACCGTCGCGTCGCGCACGGTCTCGGTCCCCGCGGTCACCGTGACGGCCGTCTCGACTGGGAAGTAGGTCGAGACCGGGTCCGAGGTGTCGTAGAAGCGGTACGTCGCGTCGTACGTGCCAGGCTCGACCTGGAACGCATAGCGGCCCTCACCGTCGACGTTCGAGAACGACGCGAAGACGCCGGGGGTCGCGATGCGGACGTTGAGGAGGTCGAAGCGGACCGGCGCGCCCGTGCCCTCCTCGGTGAGCCGCCCGCGGACGACGCCCAGGAGCGGGTCCGGCGTCTCGAGGATGACGACGCCGAAGGCGAGCGAGTCCGACCGGACGTCCGCCCCGAGCGAGAACTGCGTGATGTACCCGGCCGCCGGGTCGGGGAAGGCGAAGTAGCGCCCGAACGGGAGTCCTGGGACGACCGCGAAGCCCGTCGAGTCGGCCGTGGCCGTCCGCGTGACCCCGCCCGGGTCGACGGCGTAGACGATGATCGGGATGGCCGGCTGGGAATCGGCGGCCGGGACGCGGACGCTGAAGAACGCCGTTCCCGTCTGAGCGAGGGCCGGCGCGGCGAGCAGCAGCACGAGCGCGGCGAGAGGGATAGAGCGGAGCATGGAGGGCACTGCAGGCGGGGCCCGCACGGAAAGTGTTAGATGATAGCGGCCTCGGACCAGTCGCCCGTCGCGGCGTTCCAGCGGAGCAGGAACGTGCGCGTCCGGCGCCCACGGTTCAGGCGGCCCTCGACGTAGACCGCCGCCCGGTCGTGGGCGGCGACGCGGACGGCGACGCGGATGGGCCCGACCTCGGCCGCGTCGTCCCACTGCGCCGGCGGGGCCGGTACCCGCGGCACGGGGCCGAGCAGGTGCG
>JANPJI010000533.1:0-6804 GCA_031425425.1 Rubricoccaceae bacterium | reverse complement strand
GGGCCTTCGCGGCGCGCGACGATCCACGACGCGAGGGCGGCTCCGCCGAGGCACGTCGCGATGACGGCGAGCGAGACCCACGTCGGGAGGTGCCCGATGAACGGCTCGGCGAGCATCTTGAGCCCGATGAACGACAGCACGAGCGCCAGCCCGATGTGCAGGTAGCGGACCCGCTCGATGACGCCGGCCAGCAGGAAGTACAGCGCCCGCAGCCCGACGACCGCCATGATGTTCGAGCCGTAGGCGAGGAACGGGTCCGTGGTCACGCCGAGGATCGCTGGGATCGAGTCCACCGCGAACACGACGTCCGTCAGCTCGATCATCACAAGCACGAGAAACAGCGGCGTCACCATCAGGCGGCCAGCGTCGCGGACGAAGAAGCGTTCGCCGTGGTAGTCCTCGGTGACGGGCAGCACGCGCCGGAGAAAGCCCAGCAGGCGGTTGTCGGACACGTCGGATTTGCCGTCGTCGTGGCGGAACATCCGGAGGCCGGTGATGAGCAGGAAGGCCCCGAAGACGTAGAGAAGCCACGAGAACCGGTCGATCAGCGCGACACCGAGGAAGATCATCCCGGCCCGCATCACGATCGCGCCGAAGATGCCCCAGAACAGCACCCGGTGCTGGTACAGCGCCGGCACGGCGAAGTAGCTGAACAGGACCGCGATCACGAACAGGTTGTCGACCGACAGCGACACCTCGACGAGATAGCCGGTCAGGAACGTCAGTCCGGCAGCGGCCCCGCGGGCAGCGCCGTAGGTGTCGCTCGCCCACCACCAGATGAACGCGTTGACGGCGAGCGCAGCGGCGACGAAGAAGGCGGACAGCCGGGCCGCCTCTCGGAACCCGATGCGGTGGCTCTTCCGGTTGAAGACGAGCAGGTCCAGCAGGAGCAGGACCACGACGAACACGTTGAGGCCAACCCACATCCAGGTCGGAACGTCGAGGAACTCTGCAGGCGGTCGCACGGGGGTGGGGGCTGCGGGGAGGCGCGGGCCGGGGGAAAGGCCTGTGCAACGTCCACCAACGCGCCCGCCGTGAGGCGGTTCGCGTCGGCAGGCCGGTGGGGGCACGGCTCCACCGAGGATTCGCGCGCCCGGCGGGACGCGCGGAAGCGGGTCAGGCCTCGCTGAGGTCGCGGTGCCCGAAGTAGTAGAGGCAGTGGGCCAGCTTGCGCGCCTTGAGCGGCCCGAAGCCAGGGAGCGTCTGAATCCGCACCTCGACCTCGGCCGCGGTGCCGGTTTCCCAGAGCGCCGCCGCACCGCCCGCCTCGGCGAGGTGCCCGGCGATGGCCTGCGTCCGTCCAGCCATGACCGACGTGAACCTGTGGACGGCCGGGGGCTTCGTGAACGCCATGCCGAACGCCTCGGGGTCCATCGCGGCGACCCGTGCCATGTCGAGGTGCCCGAGGCGCTCCTTGAGCTTGAGCGGCCCGCAGAAGGCCGTCTCGGCGAGGACGCGCTGGTCGAACAGCAGCCCGAGCACGACGGCGTTGGGGTCGTCGCGGAGGAGCTGGTCTGCGTCGAGGTCTTTCGTGGCCGTGCCTTCCGCCTGGAGGCGGTCGAGCATCCGCTTCAGGCCGCCGTCGAGGTACGCGTAGTCGGAGGCGTCGTAGGGCATGGGGTTTGGAGGGATGTGGGGTGTGGGGTGTGGGGTGTGTTTAATGGACCGGCACACGATGTTCCACCGTCCCGCCCACCACGAGATCGTCGTATGGTCACACCGCTGGTGTGCCCTCGCTTGCGGGGCCGTCCCGTGTGTCGCTTTCGCGCCGCGGCGATCACCCGTCGCGGCGCGTCCACGTCGGGCCGGAGGGCGTGTCCATCACCACGACCCCGAGGGCGTCGAGGCGGGCGCGAAGGGCATCGGCGCGGGGCCAGTCGCGGGCGTCGCGGGCGGCAGTGCGGTCGGCGAGCAGCCCCTCAACCTCAGCAGCGAGCCCGTCGTCCGGGGCCGGGGCGGCAGCGGGGGCGTCCGAGCGGACGATGCCGAGGAGCGCCTGGACGCGGTCGAGGAAGGCCGCCGCCGAGGCACCCGAGGCGGCCGAGAGCGGTGCGTCGCGGTGTGTTGCCAGGACGGCGTTGGCCCCGCGGTAGGCCGCGGCGAGCGCGAGCGGCGTGTTGAGGTCGTCCGCCATCGCGGCCAGCATCTCGTCGCCGGCAGACGCGAGGGCGTCGGCGAGCACGTCCGGCCCGTCGCCCGTCGCGGCGTCGGCCGCGGCGAGCGCGTCGGCGTAGCGCCGGACGTTCTTGCGGGCGTCGTCGAGCGCCTTGCGGGTGAAGTTGAACGGGCGCGCATAGTGGCCCGAAATCAGCACGAGGCGCAGCGCGAGCGGGTCCATCGGCGCGCCCCAGTCGGCGCGGCCGCCGTCCTCGGGCGCGGCGGTCAGGTCGTGGACGGTGAGGAAGTTGCCGGTCCGCTTGGACATCTTCTCGCCCTCGACCTGCAGGAACCGCGTGTGGACCCAGTAGCGCGAGAACGGCTGGCCCGAGAGCGCCTCGGCCTGCGCGATCTCGCACTCGTGGTGCGG
The DNA here is from genome assembly GCA_031425425.1 of Rubricoccaceae bacterium. GTDB lineage: Bacteria > Bacteroidota > Rhodothermia > Rhodothermales > Rubricoccaceae > DASVSE01. The sequence goes on along the minus strand of JANPJI010000533.1, from coordinate 4,277 downwards.
GAAGCGGAGGTCCTCGCCGCCGCCGTGGAGGTCGATCGTCTCGCCGAGGTACTGCTGCGCCATCACCGAACACTCGAGGTGCCAGCCGGGGAAGCCCCAGCCGTAGGGGCTGTGCCACTGCATGAGGTGCGCCTGGTCTTTCTTCCACAGCGCGAAGTCGCGCGGGTCTCGCTTGCCGTCGTCCTGGACCGTGTCGCGGCTGTTGTCGACGAGCGCCCCGGCGTCCGTGTTGCCCGAGAGCTGGCCGTAGGCGGGGAACGAGGGGACGTGGAAGTAGACGCCGTCCGCCGTCTCGTAGGCGTGGCCGCTCGCGACGAGCGCCTCGACGGCGCGGATCTGCTCGCGGACGTGCTCGGTGGCGCGCGGGCGCACGTCCGGCTCGTGGAGGCCGAGGGCGCGCCAGTCCGCGACGAGCGCATCGGTGTAGTGGCGCGCGAGGTCCCACACGTTGACGAACGCCTCGCCCTCCTTCGAGGCGAGCGCCTTCTGCATCCGGTCCTCGCCCGAAGCGTCGGCCACATCGTCCTCGGTGAGGTGGCCGACGTCGGTCACGTTCGAGACGTAGCGGACGGCCCAGCCCAGCGCCGCGGCGGTCCGCACGACGAGGTCCGCCGTGAGGAACGTCCGGAAGTTGCCGATGTGGGCGTACGAGTAGACCGTCGGCCCGCACGAGTAGAACCGCAGCAGCGGACGCCCGTCCGGGGCGAACGCCGCGGGCGTGATCTCGTCGACGGCACGCGTGAGCGTGTTGGTGAGGCGGAACGGCGGCAGATCGGCCATCACGAGAGACGGGAGGGCGAGCGGGGCCGGAAGCTACAGACGCCCGCGGCTCCGCCTCGCGCTACCGCCCCCGGCCGAAGGCGAGCGGGAACATCACGCTGGCGCGAATCGAGGCGTCGGGGACGTCGCCGAGGAGCCCGGTGTAGGCGTCGAGCGAGAACATCTTGTACCCGACGCCCAGCCCCACGTCCACGGTGACCTCGTTGAAGACGCACTCGACGCCCTGGCCCGCCGTGCAGTCCTGCTGGTCGTACCGGAGATAGCGGGCACCGACGAGCGGGTAGGCCCGAACCTGGCCGCCGACGGCGAACGGGTACCGCCCGTGGAGGTAGGTCTGGATCACGGTGTACTCCGCCGAGAGGCCGCCGCCGGAGGATTGAGCGGACCGCTCAGGGATCTGGTACCCGTCCTCACTGGCCTGGCCGACTCCCACTCCGGCCTCAAGCCCCCGGCAACCGATCGCGACCTGGGCCATCGCGGCGTCTGTGTTGGCGTCCACTCCGCCCCCCACACCGGCCGTCAACGCGGAGGGGTCGCACAGACTCGCGTTGGGCGGCGGGTCCGTGTAGCAGGGCGTTCCGTTCAGCAGGCAGCAGCCGCTGCTGAGCAGAGTGATGAGGCCGAGGGGGAGGAGCGAGAGCGGGCGTGGCATGGGGATGGCGGCAGGATCGGAGAGAACGTAGTCCGTTCAGTTCCACCTCCAAAATTTCCAACCGGTTATGGCGGAAGGCGTAAGCACTCGCCCAGCGGAATCTCCCCGCACAGGCCGGAATCCGGTACGGCCTCGCCGGGGAGACTCGCCCCGTGACTTTCCTAATCTTCAGGAGCGTGCGCTGTCGTCAGCGCTTCGCCGGCAGCGGAGGTCTGCCGGCCTCAATACCGCCGGTCCGAGAACGTCATCCCGACGAGGAGGCTCACGCGCGGGCCGCCCTTGCCGAGCGCCGCGGCGAGGTTGAACGGCACGTTGACGTCGCCCGCGCGCGCGTTGAAGCCGGCCGCGAGCGCGTACGCGACGCCCGTCGCCGACACGTTGGGGCCGACGCCGAACTCGATCCCGTCGCGCGTCCGCGCCCCGACGAGGAACGTCGCGCTCGGGAGCAGGATGCCGCGGTCCAGCCCCCCGATGAGCGGGACGAACTCGGTGAGGCCCGTCAGGCCGTTCTCGGACTGAAAGACGCGCGTCTCGAACTGCCACCCGAACTGCGTCACGACGGGCATTGTCGGGTCGATCACGTCGCCCTCGCCCTCGGCCGCGCCGATGTCACGGAAGCGGTCGTTGATGCGGCGGACCGTGTCGGGGCTGAGGAGCGTCACGCCGGCGCGGGGACCGCTCAACCGGGATGCGCCGGACGTCGACTGGGCAGCGGCGGGGAGAGCGAGGGGGAGCAGGACCGCGGCGAGGGCGAGGCGCGCCGCAGAGAGGATCGTCGGCATGGGAGCGGGTGGTGTGTGAACCGTCAGGATCCCGCGCCATCGGACTCCGCGCCTGATGCAGACGCACCACTCCGCCTGACGGGATCGCGCCAGGCACCGGAACCGCGCGCCGCGACGCGCGCTCAATGCCGCCCGTCTCGATGCCCGTCCTAATGACCCCGCCCGACGCCGCCGACGCCGGCCTCCGATACGCCGACGACTCGCGCCCCGGCGTCACGCGCCGCCGCGCCAGCCGGGGCTTCTCGTACCGCATGCCCGACGGCTCGCCCGCGCCCCCGCCGGTCCGCGCCCGCGCCGCCGCGCTCGCGATCCCGCCGGCGTGGACAGACGTCTGGATCGCCCCGGACGGCCGCGGCCACCTCCAGGCGACGGGCCGCGACGCGAAGGGCCGCAAGCAGTACCGCTACCACGACCGCTGGGCGGACCACGTGAACCGGCTCAAGTTCGACCGCATGGTGCCCTTCGGCGAGGCGCTCCCGGCCCTCCGCGCCCGGGTCGAGGCCGACCTCGCCGGTCGCGGGCTGACGCACGACCGCGTCGCCGCGCTCGCGGTCCGGCTGATGGACGAGACGCTCGTCCGCGTCGGCAACACCGAGTACGCGCGCACCAACGGGACGTATGGGCTGACGACGCTCCGCGACCGGCACGTCTCGTTCGAGGGCGGCGGGCTGACGTTCTCGTTCGTCGGCAAGAGCGGCAAGGAGCACGCGCTCGCCGTCCGGGACCGGCGCCTCGCGCGGCTCGTCCGCGCCTGCCGCGACCTCCCCGGCCACGACCTCTTCCAGTACGAGACGCCCGACGGCCGCGCGACGCTGGGCTCGGCGGACGTCAACGCGTACCTCCGCGAGACGACGGGCGACGAGGACGTTTCGGCCAAGAGCTTTCGGACGTGGGGGGGGACCGTCCACGCCGCCGAGGTCCTCGCCGAGGCGGAGGCCGGAGCGGAGTCCGGGACAGATGCCGAGAAGGCGGTCGTCGGAGCGATCCGGTCCGTTTCGGGCGTGCTCGGCAACACGGTCGCGGTGTGCCGCCGTTACTACGTCCACCCCGACGTGCTGGACGCGTACCGCGCGGGCGGGTTCGCCGAGCGCCTCGCCGGCTACACCGAGGCGAACACGCCGTCCGGCCTGCGCCCCGCTGAGGCGGCCGTGCTGGACCTTCTCCGCGAGGCGGGCTGACCCTGTGCCCGGTCGTTCCCGGGGTGCGCCTCGCCGCACGCGCCCCGCCGCGCGCGCCTCGCCGCATCATGAGCGACCACTCCTGAATATGTCATCCTGAACTCGTTTCAGGATCTGTCTTTCTCAGACGTGCCGAAGAAAAGGCAGATCCTGAATCAAGTTCAGGATGACAATGAGTGAGGGTTGTCGAGTGGCGTGAGTACGGCGCTCCGTTGGCGGCGCTCCGTTGGCGGCGCTACCTACACCCTCACATGAGCGGCTCGCTCAGGTCCGCCGGGTCCGGCGCAGGCGGGTCGTTGGCAGGCCGGCGGACGGCCTCCCAGACGAGGTGCTGGAGGTCGGGCAGGATGAGCCGCTCCATCGCGAGGTGGACCGACTCGGCGGCGCTCGGGCAGCAGAAAAGGAGGGTCGAGACCGGGCCGTCCTCGCGGCCGTAGAGGCCGGCCGTGGCCCGCGTGAGCATCGCGGAGGCACCGTTTTCCTGGAACGAGAGCATCCGGAACAGCTCGCCGAAGCCGGGGAGCGGCTTTCGGATGAGCCGTTGCGCAACCTCAATGGTCGTGTCGCGGCGCGCGATGCCGGTCCCGCCCGTGGTCACGACGACCTCGACGCGGCCGGCGAGGTGGAGCAGAACCGCCCGGACCTTCTCGCCGTCGTCGGGGACGATCCGGTAGAACTCGACGCGGTAACCAGCCTCGTGGAACAGGTCGCGGGCGCGCGTGCCGCTCTCGTCCGTGGCCTCCGTCTTGTCGTTCGAGATCGTCACGACAGCGCACGTTGCGCGGTCGTCTGGAGAAGGAGGCAGCGACATGGGCGGGTAGAGAGTCGTTCGGCTCAACCCGGCCCCGGCCGTTCCGTTCCGTCGTCTCGCATCCAGTCCGGCGC
>JANPJI010000532.1:0-10368 GCA_031425425.1 Rubricoccaceae bacterium | reverse complement strand
GCGGCTCGCCGCCCGGCTGGGTCAGGTCGTCGGTAGACATACTCAGAGCTGCGTGGTTCGTGCGGGTTCCGTCGTCCGGAGACCGGCAGCCATCCCCAGAATGGCCTCTTCGATCTCGCGGGCCTTGAACGGCAGGCCCTGCACCTTCGAGAAGCCCTCGGCGTCGACGAGGAACTCGGCGCGGAGGAGGCGGACGAGCTGGCCGCCGTTGAGCTCGGGCACGAGGACCCGGCGGTACCGTGCGAGCGCCTCGGCGAGGCCGTCCGGGAACGGGTTGATCCACCGCAGGTGGACGTGCCCGACGCGCATCCCGCCGCGGCTGCCGCCGCGCGCGCGGACGCGGCGCACGGCGGATGTGATGGCCCCGTACGTCGAGCCCCACCCGACGACGAGGACGTCGCCCTGCCCGTCCTCGGCCGCGTCGCCCTCGACCTCGACCGGCGCGATGCTCGCGGCGACGCGGCGGACCTTCGCGGCGCGCGTGTCGGTCATGAGCTGGTGGTTGGCCGGGTCGTACGAGACGCCGCCCGTGCGCGCGTCCTTCTCGATGCCGCCGATGCGGTGCTCCAGCCCGGCCGTGCCGGGGAGCGCCCACGGCCGCGCGAGCGTCGCCTCGGCGCGGACGTACGGCAGGAACGCGCCCGCCTCGCTGAGTGGGGCCGTCTCGGGCGTCGCGTGGCGGACGGTGATCGGGCGCAGCGCCGAGGCGTCCGGCACGAGCCACGGCTCCGACCCGTTGCCGAGGTAGCCGTCCGACAGCAGCAGCACGGGCGTCATGTGCTCGACGGCGATGCGCGCCGCCTCGTAGGCCGCCTCGAAGCAGTCGCCGGGCGTGCGCGCGGCAAGCACCGGCATCGGGGCCTCGCCGTGGCGGCCGTAGAGCGCCATCAGCAGGTCCGATTGCTCCGTCTTGGTCGGCATCCCCGTGCTCGGCCCGGCCCGCTGGACGTCGATCACGACGAGCGGCAGTTCCGTCATCACGGCGAGCCCGAGCGTCTCGCCCTTGAGCGCGAGGCCCGGCCCGGACGTCGCGGTGACGCCGAGCGCGCCGCCGAAGCTGGCCCCGAGGGCCGCGCCGGCCGCGGCGATCTCGTCCTCGGCCTGGACCGTCCGCACGCCGTAGCTCTTGTGCTTCGCGAGCGCATGGAGCAGGTCCGAGGCGGGCGTAATCGGGTAGGTCGCGTAGAAGAGGCCCAGCCCGGAGTTGGCGGACGCGGCGACGAGCCCGAGCGCGAGCGCCTCGTTGCCCTGGATCGCGCGGTACACGCCCGGCGCGAGGTTCGACGGGGCGACCTCGTAGCGCGCGACGAACCCCTCCGAGATGTCCCCGAAGTGGTAGCCCGCGTCGAGTGCGAGCCGGTTGCCGTCGCGGATGGCGGGTTTGGCGGCGAACCGCTCGGCGATCCACTCCCGCGCGGGCTCGATGGGCCGCGTGTAGAGCCACAGCGCGAGCCCGAGCGCGAACATGTTCTTGGCGCGGTCCTGCTCCTGCTTCGAGAGGGCCGTCGCGGCGAGCGCCTCGTGCGTGAGCTTCGTGAGCTCGACGCGGTGCGCCTCATAGCCGTCCAGCGTGCCGTCGTCGAGCGGATTCGTCTCGTAGCCGGCGAGGCCGAGGTCGCGCGCGCCGAAGGCGTTGGTGTTGACGATCACGGCCCCGCCGGCCCGCACACGGTGCAGGTGCACCTTCAGCGCCGCCGGGTTCATCGCCACGAGCAAATCCACGTCGTCGCCGGCCGTGTAGACGCTGTGAGAGCCGAAATGGAGCTGGAATCCCGAGACGCCGTAGAGCGTCCCCGCCGGGGCGCGGATCTCGGCCGGGAAGTCCGGGAGCGTCTTGAGGTCGTTGCGGGCGTGGGCCGTCGCGAGCGTGAACTGGCTGCCCGCGACCTGCATGCCGTCGCCCGAGTCCCCGGCGAAGAGGACCACGACGTCGTCGAGCGAGAGCGTCGGGGCGGGCGCGGGAGAGGAGTCGGTCATGCAGGCGGAACGCGGCGCGGCGGGAGCGGATTCGGGCGAGCGCCAAGGTAGACGGCTGTTTTGTGCGCTGGCGGCCCGTTCGCGCCGGTTTCACGCAGAGCACCTGGGCGGACGCCCGCCGCCGCGGGTCGGCGTTCTTCACGGAACAGAGAACCGGTGCGGGCGGGTTCACGCAGAAATCCCCGGCCACGGCCATGCTGCACAGAGCCGCCCGACTCTTTTCCCGCCCCAAACCAGTCATCGCCGTCCTCCACGCCGGCCCGTCGCCCGGCGTGCCCGGCGCGACGGACGTGCGCAGCGCCGTGGACCGGGTCGTCGCCGAGGCGCGGATGCTCATCGAGCTGGGCGTGGACGGCCTGCTCGTCGAGAACGCCCACGACGTGCCCGCCGTGGCCGAGGCGGACCTCGGGCACGAGGTCGTGGCCTACCTCACGCGCGTCGCGGCGGCCGTGAAGCGGCATGCCGGGCGGCTGCCGGTCGGTGTCCGCGTCGTCGAGGGCTCCGGGCGCGTCGCACTCGCCATCGCGCACGGGGCCGGGTGCGACTTCGTCCGCGCCGCGGGCTGGGCGGCGGACCCCGCCGCGGCAGGCCGCTTCCACCGCTACGCCCACCAGATCGGGGCCACGGCGCTGCCCGTCTTCGCAGACATCCGCCCGACGGACCGCGCCTCGGCCGACGACCTGGTTGAGGCCGTGGAGCGGGCAAAACCGGATGCCCTCGTCGTCCTCGGCCCGCGCGCCGGCGAGACGCCCGACGCGGGTGTCGTCGAGGCCGCCGCAGACGCGGCGCGCCTGCCGACCTTCTGCGGCGGCGGCTTCCACGCCGGCAACGTCCCGGCCATGCTCGGCAGCGTAGACGGCTTTTTCGTCGGGAGCGGGCTCAAGGAGAACGGCCGCTGGCAGGCCCCGGTCTGCGAGGAACGTGTCCACGCGCTCATCGGGGCGGTCGAGTATGCGCGGGGCCAGGAGGTCCGCCAGTAGTAGAGGCGGGGCCGCGCCGCCGAGCGGATCGAATTCACCGGGGGCCGCGAACCCGCCGTTCTCGCGGGGCGTCCGATCTTTCCCGTCTCTCCTCCTGTCCGCCGCCATGGTCTCCTACGACGCCACGACCGAGACCATCCGCGTGACGGTCCGCCCGGTCTACCTCGACGACAAGTCCGACGTGCTCGCGCGCCGGTTCGTGTTCGCGTACTTCGTCCGGATCGAGAACCACGGCGACGACGGGGTCCAGCTCCTGCGACGGCAGTGGGCGATCACCGACGCCGAGGGGCACGTGCAGCACGTCGAGGGCGAGGGCGTCGTGGGGCAGCAGCCGACGATCGCGCCGGGGAGCGTCCACGAGTACCACTCGTTCTGCGTGCTCCCGACGTTCGCGGGCACGATGGAGGGCGTCTACGAGATGCAGCGCGCCGGCGGCGCGGCGCTTGACGCGCAGATCCCGCTGTTCCACCTCCGCGCGATGGCGAACTGACCCGGGTCAGGCAGCGGTCACGAGGGCGATGTGGGCGAGGTGGTGGCGGCCGTGCCAGGCGTACATCCCCGCCGTCCGGTCCAGCCGCGTCGGGCCGCTGACGGGGTGGACGAACGTCCGCGCCCAGTCGGCGGGCGTGAGGGCGCGCATCAGGACGACCCACCGGGCGTGGAGCGCGTCCAGCAGGTCCAGGCTGATCCCGACGGGCGCGCGGCTGTCGGGCAGCTCGGCCCACGCGGTCTCGTTGTAGGCCTTGATGGCCGGCGCGTCCTCGGTGAGTGCCCACTTGAAGCGGACGTAGGCATTCGCGTGGCTGTCCGGGACGTGGTGAACGACCTGGCGGACGGTCCAGCCGCCGGGTCGATACGGCGTGTCGAGGCGTGCCTCGGCGAGCGGCGAGACGGCGGCGCGGAGGGCCGCTGGCAGGGCCGCGACCTCGTCGATCCAGCCCGCGAGGTCGGCCGGCGTCACGGGTCCATCGTGGACGAAGCGGCCGACGGGGAAGCGGAGCGGGTCGGCGGTGGGGTCGGGCATGGCGTCAGCCGGCGTCGACGGTGACCTGCGTGCCGTCGGTGAGGGTGAGGCGAATGGAGCGGCCGCCGTCGGCGAAGCCGTAGTCCGCGATCTCGGCGGGGAGCACGTCTCGGGGCGTGTCCATGTGGAAGAGCGCGTCCGCGACGACGCCCCAGTCCTCGGGCGTGAGCGCGACCGTCGCCTCGGGTCCGTCGGGTCCGTCTTCGGCGACGTAGGGGATGTAGGCGATGACCTTGCGGAGGTGGTTGATCGCCTGAGTGACGTGGAGGCCGGGGTCCATCGGGGGAGGTATGCGGTGGTGGACGGAAAGGTAGTGGAGGACGGGAGGAACGCAGGAGCGGGAGAACGCAGGAGCGCACGCTAGAAGGTTCCGGCGCTCCTGCACGCCTGCGCTCCGGGCACTGGCGCGGCGTGGAGCGGCGTTCGCACACCCCGGCTGCGCGTCTCGAAAGCCTGTTGCTTTTTTAGCACGCGTCCCGAACTTCCCGGACTTCCCTCCCTCTCCTCGTCTATGCGCCCCCTTGCGTTCGCGGCCCTCGTCGCCGTTTTCCTGTCGGCCCCGACCGTCCACGCCCAGGCGCGCGGCCTCGGCATCGACACTGTTGGCATGGACCGGTCGGTCCGCCCCCAGGACGACCTCTTCCGGTACACCAGCGGCACGTGGCTGAATTCGACCACCATCCCCGCCGACCGGTCGTCCTACGGCACGTTCAACGTCCTCGGGGACGCCTCCGAGCGCAACGTCCGCCAGATCATCGAGGACGCCGCGGCGGGCCGCGCCGACGACCCCGACGCGCGGCGCATCGGCGACTACTACACGGCCTACATGGACTCGGCGCGCGTTGAGCGCCTCGGCATCGCCCCACTCCAGCCGGACCTCGACCGCATCGCGGCCATCGCGACGGCCGAGGACCTCGCGCGCTACTTCGCCCGCAACAGCCGCTCGTTCGGGCCGAACCCCATCGCCGGCTTCGTCGGGGTGGACGACCGCAACTCGTCGCGCCACATCTTCAACCTGTACCAGTCCGGAACGGGCCTGCCAGACCGGAGCTTTTACCTCGAAGACCGCTTCGCCGAGGCGCGCGCGGGCTTCCTGACGATGCTCGAGCGCCTCCAGACGCTCGCCGGGACCGGCTCGCCGGCGGCCGACGCACAGGCCGTGCTCGACCTCGAAACAGCCATCGCGCGCGCGCAGTGGACGCGCGTCCAGAACCGCGACCCCGAGGCGACCTACAACGCGATGTCCGTCGCCGACGTCGTCGCGGCGTACCCGAACCTGCACCTCGACGCGATGCTGGACACGTGGGGCGTCGCAGGCCGCATCGACTCGGTCGTGGTCGGCCAGCCGCCGTTCTTCGCCGCGCTCGACAGCCTCGTCGCGGCCACGCCCATCGAGACGTGGACGGCGTACGCGCGCGTCCGGACGCTCTCTGAGGCTGCGGGCGTGCTGCCGCGCGCCTTCGCCGAGGCGCGGTTCGACTTCTTCGGCCGCCAGCTCTCGGGCCAGCAGCAGGACCGCCCGCGCTGGAAGAAGGCCGTCTCCGCGACCGCCGGGACGCTCGGCGAGTCCGTCGGCCGCATCTACGTCGGCCGCCACTACCCCGAGGCCGCCGCGGCGCGCATGGACGCGCTCATCGGCAACCTCCGCGAAGCGTTCCGGCAGTCCATCACCGGGCTCGCGTGGATGAGCCCCGAGACGCGCACCCGCGCGCTCGAGAAGCTCGACAGCTACACGTACAAGATCGGCTCGCCGGCCGAGTGGGAGGCCTACGCCGGCCTCGTGGTCAGCCCGACTGACCTCGTGGGCAACCTCCGGAGCGCGTCCGAGTGGCGCTTCGCAGACTCGATGGCCAAGCTCGGGACGGCCCCCGACCGCGCCGAGTGGGGCATGACGCCGCAGACCGTCAACGCGTACTACAACCCGGCCTTCAACGAGATCGTCTTCCCCGCCGCCATTCTCCAGCCGCCGTTCTTCGACGTCGACGCCGACGACGCGGTGAACTACGGGGCGATCGGGGCCGTCATCGGGCACGAGTTCAGCCACGGCTTCGACGACCAGGGCTCGCAATACGACGCGCAGGGAAACCTGAGCAACTGGTGGACCGACGCCGACCGCGAGGCCTTCACCGAGAAGACGGACCGCCTCGTGGCCCAGTACGACGCCTACGCGCCGTTCGCCGACGCGACCGTCAACGGCCGGCTCACGCTCGGCGAGAACATCGCGGACCTCTCGGGCCTCACGATGGCCTACCGCGCGTACCAGCTCTCGCTCGGCGGCCAGCCGGCCCCGGTCATCGACGGCTTCACAGGCGACCAGCGCTTCTTCATCGCCTGGGCGCGCTCCTGGCGGGGCCAGTTCCGCGAAGCCGCGCTGCGGCAGTACCTCCAGACGGACGTCCACTCACCGGGCGAGTACCGCGCCAACGGACCCGTCGGTCACCTCGACGCGTTCTACCAGGCCTTCGACGTCCAGCCTGGCGACGCACTCTACGTCGCCCCCGACGACCGCATCCGGCTCTGGTAAGTTGAGGGAACTGGGGAGTGGGAAGGGGCGACAGGCATAGTCCCGTCGGCTGCTTCTCCCGACCCAGTTCCCAGTCCACATTTCCCGCCTCCCCATGCCCCGTTTCGTTCTCTTCCTGCTCCTCGCCACCGCGCTCGCCCCCGCCGCCTCGGCCCAGACGCGCGCGCGCGACGAGGCCCGCCCGAGCCCCAACGCCGTCGTCGGCCAGACGATCGGGACGACCGACGTCCTCGTGACCTACGGCCGCCCGAGCGTCCGCGGCCGGGCCGTCTTCGGGGCCGACACGACGTTCCTCGTGCCCTACGGCCAGGTATGGCGCTTCGGTGCCAACGAGGCCACCACGATCACAGTCTCGTCTGACGTTCTGGTCGAAGGCCAGCCGCTCGCGGCGGGCACGTACGCCCTGTTCGCCATCCCCGGCGAGACCGAGTGGACGATCGTCTTCAACCGCACCGCCGAGCAGTGGGGCGCGTACCGCTACGACGCCACGCAGGACGCCCTCCGCGTGACGGTCGCGGCGGAGACCGATTCCAGCGACGACGTCGAGGAGATGTTCGACATCGAGTTCGACGACGTCACGCCGACCTCGACGGTGCTCACGGTGGAGTGGGACCGCGTGAGCGTGCCGGTCCGCATCGAGACGGCCGGCTAGATGACCTACCTGTTCGCTGTGGCCGCGGCGCTCGCCATCGCCGGCTGCGCCTCGGCCCCGTCCGCAGCGCCGGATGTCTCGGTAACGAGCACGGACAGTGGGCGCGAGGTTGAGCTCGTTCCCGGACAGCGCCTCGTCGTGTCGCTCGCGGCCAACCCGACGACGGGCTACCAGTGGAGCCTCGTAGATGCCGCCGCGGGCGTCCTGACGCCCGTCGGCGAGCACGTGTATGCGCAGGACGCCGCCGCGCCGGGCATGGTCGGCGTCGGCGGGACGGACGTGTGGACGTTTGTGGCCGCGCGGCCGGGCCGGAGCATGCTGCGGCTCACGTACGCCCGCTCGTTCGAGCCCGGCGAGCCGCCCGCCGAGACGTTCGAGGTGCCCGTCGTGGTTCGGTAACGGAGCCGACCAGGACCGGGGCCGATCCGGTAACGATGCTCGGTCCGGGAAGGCGAACTCGCCCGGGAGCCTCATTTTCTCGAGCCAGTTGGGATGCAGGGCGTGCAAAATCGCGCGCCCGAGCACGAAACGGCCGTTCGGATTCGTATGTTACCGGAACGTTACCAATCCGACCGACCATGATGACTCAGACCACCACCGACGTCCGGACCCCGAAGGGCCTCCTCCAGCGCGTCTACTCCCTCGCCGCGGACGAGGCCCGCGACGCGCGCGCACGCCGGGGCCTGCCCTTCTGCGGCCTCTTCGGCACGGCCGACCGCGCCACCGCCGCGGGAGAGAACGCCCCCTCGCACGACACCGCCCATTGAGTCGGCATCCGGCCGACGCCGCGCGCTCAGAACGGCAGCGCGGCCTGGATCCGGTAGTAGATGTCGAGGTCGTCGCGGGCGATGTCGCCGTTGAACGCGTCGCCGAGGCGGCTCGCGGGCGTCGCGACGCCGACCGACTGGAGGATCTCGAAGCCGACGATGGACACGACGTTCTTCAGCTCCGCGCCCACGCCGAGCCGCCGGACGGCCCCGTCGAGGCTCGATCCGGACCACACGAGCCCGCCGTCGGCGAAGACGGCCGGCGAGACGGCCCCGAGGCGGACGAGCCCGAGCAGCGTCGTCTGGAGGTCCGCCACGACGGGTCCGCGCAGCTCGACGGACCCGAACAGCGCCCTCGTGCCGACGGCGTAGCGGCGGTAGCCGCGCACGCGCTCGGCGTCGTCCAGCGTGACGGCCCCGACGAACGGGAGCTGCACGTCCACGTCGTCGAAGCGGGACAGGCCGACGTAGTCCTGCGCGAGCTGCTCGCCGAAGACGGCCGTGGCGCGGCCCTGCACGAACAGGCGCGTACCACCCAGCAAGGGGACCGCCGGTGAGGTCGCGAAGGCGAGCAGGTCCGGCCGTGCGAACCAGCGGTCCGCGCCGAGGATCGGCGCACCGAACGTGGTCCGGATGCGTGCGCCCGTCCCGTCGAACGGGGCGATGACGTTGTAGCGGTAGGGCCGCTGGAACTTGTAGGCGAGGCCGAGTTGGATGTCCGCCCGTGTGCCCGCCTCGGGCGTGAGGAGCGAGTCGCCGGCCGCGTCGAGGTCCGAGAAGTCGGCGAGGTTGAGCGGGTCCGCGTAGGCGTAGCGCAGCCGGAGGCCGGCGATGAGGTCCGTGAACGGCCGGTCGATGACGTCGAGCGGGAGCGTCGCCGAGACGTCGCCGCCGGTGAGGTCTTCCACGAGGACCGAGTTGCCGTAGAAGCTCGACGGGCTCGGGAAGCGGTACAGGTCGAGCGTGAGCGTCGGCGCGAACTGGCGGTTGACGTACTCCAGCAGCAGGAAGGACTTGGCGACGGGCTGGGTCACCGAAACGCCCGCGAGCAGAACGAGCGCGTGCTTGCCGAGCGGCTCGAAGAAGAGCGAGTTGACGAAGACGCCGTAGTCGTTGTTGGCGGGGTCGGCGTAGGGCAGCGGAAGCGTGATCGCGTGCGTGAGGTGCCGGAGCGAGCGGTACGGGTAGCGCTGCGTGACGAGGCTGGCGTCGGGCGCGATGTCGGTGGGCACCTCGCGGGGCGGGCGCTGCGCCGTCCACCGCGCGTAGGCGTCCGGCACGACGAGCGTGTCCACGGGCACGGTGGGCCGGCGCGCGGCGTCGACGATGTAAATCCGGTCGCGGCGCTTGGTCTCGGTTGCCAGCAGCACGAGGCGGCCCTCGGGGTGCCCGGCGCTCGGCGGCAGCCACCCGCGGACCTCGGCTCCGTCGAAGAGGTAGGTGACGCGCTCCTCAGGCGGGCGGATGTGGTGGCCATCGCCGAACACGTACCGGGTCGGGATCTCGCCGATGAGGGCTATTTGACCCGCCAGGTTGGCTCGCAGGCTGTCACTCACCAGGTCAACGGCCCCCTCACCCTGTCCCTCTCCCGGAGGGAGAGGGGACGTCGTAGAGGCGCCGCGGCTCTCCGACGAGCTTCCGACGCTCTCGCCGACATAGAACACGTTCGGCGCGCCGTCCCGAAGCGACGTGTAGGCGAGCGTGCGGCCGTCGGGGCTCCAGACGGGCAGGCGGTCGTCGCGGAGCGCCTCGTCGGGATTCTCGGCGTCGGTCGCGAGGCGCGTCACGGCTCCGGTCTCAGCGTCGACGAGGGCGAGGTCGCGGCGCGTGTCGAACAGGGCGACGGCGATCTGCGACCCGTCGGGGCTCCACCGGGCGGACGTAATCTGGAGGACGCCGGTAAATCGCGTCAGCTGCGTCTCCTGGCCCGTCTCGGTGTCGAGGACGAAGACGTTGGCGGTCTCCGAGCTGGACCCGTCCGGGCTGGCTGCCGCCACGAATGCGAGGCGGCGGCCGTCGGGGGCAAACGTGGGAGACGACGCGCGGCGGTCGGTCGTCAGCCGCCGCTTACGGCCCGAGGCGGCGTCGACGACGTAGAGGTCGTTGACGAGCGTGCCGTGCGTGCCGCGGTGGAGGCGGGAGTAGGCGATGCGCATGCCGTCGGGGCTCCACGCGATGGCCCCCTCGATGGCGCCCTCGGCGAGGATGCGGAGCCCGCGCGGAACGGGCACGTCCGAGGTGCGGGCGCTCGTCTCGTCGGGCGGCTCGGCGGTGATCGCGCCGAGCGAGTCCGCCACGGCGGCCGAGTCGCGGCGCGCGCGCCGCCGGCCGGGGTTGGCGGTGACGTAGAGGCGGCGGACGGGCCGGGCGAGGCTCGGGAGGGCCACGACGGCGACCTGCATCGTGTCCGGGCTGAAGGCGACGTCGTAGACGACCTGGCCGGG
>JANPJI010000531.1:0-2380 GCA_031425425.1 Rubricoccaceae bacterium | reverse complement strand
CTCGGCGCGTACCGCGCGGCGCGCGACGCACACGCGGCCGAGCCCGAAGCGCTCGGCGCTTTCGTCGTGTCCATGACCGACTCCGTGAGCGACCTCCTCGAAGTGCTCCTGCTCGCCCGCGAAGCCGGCCTGTGGACGCAGAACGCGGACGGGACCGTGGCGTCGGCGGTCGACGCCGTGCCGCTCTTCGAGACGATCTCGGACCTGGAGGCGGCCCCGGCCATCCTCCGCGCCCTCTTTGCGAGCCCGACCTACCGCCGCCACCTCGCGGCGCGCGGCGGCTTCCAGGAGGTCATGCTGGGCTACTCGGACTCCAACATGGACGGCGGCTACTGGGCGGCCAACTGGGCGCTCCACGTCGCGCAGCGGGCCGTCGCCGTGGCGTGCGCCGAGGCGGGAGTTGGCCTGCGCCTGTTCCACGGGCGCGGCGGGACGGTCGGGCGCGGCGGCGGGCGCGCGGGCCAGGCCATCCTCGGGATGCCGCCCGAGGCGCAGTCCGGCCGCATCCGCTTCACCGAGCAGGGCGAGGTCATCTCGTTCCGCTACGCGCTCCCCGGCATCGCGCACCGGCACCTCGAACAGATCGTCCACGCCCAGACCGTCGCCCTCGCCGACGCCGGCCGCAGCGCCCCGGCACCCGATGACACCGGCGCGAGCGCGCTCCTCCAGACGATCGCGGACCGCTCGATGCAGGCCTACCGCGAGCTCGTGGACGCGGACGGGTTCTGGGACTGGTTCCGCGAGGCGACGCCCATCGAGGCCATCGCCGGCCTCACGATCGCGTCGCGCCCCGTTTCGCGCGGCGGCGCGCTGGGGCTCGACACGCTCCGCGCCATCCCGTGGGTCTTCTCATGGACCCAGCCGCGGATGACGGTCCCGGGCTGGTACGGGGCCGGCACGGCCCTCGCCGAGGCGTTCTCCGGCGGGCACCTCGACGCGCTCCGCGACGCCCACGAGCGGTCGCCGTTCGTCCAGGCTGTCGTCGCCAACGCGATGCGCGAGATGGCCCGCGCGCGCCTGGGCGTCTCGCGGCGCTACGCCGCGCTCGCAGACGCGCAGGGCGCGGACGGGGCCACGTTCGAGCGGGTCGAGGCCGAGTTCGCCCGCACCGAGCGTGCTCTGCTGCGCCTCGCCCGCCGCGACGCGCTCCTCGCCGAAGACTCGCCCATCGCGGCGACGATCCGTTACCGCAACCCGCCCACGGACGTGCTGAACCTCGTCCAGGTGGAGCTTCTCGCCCGCCGCCGCGCCCGCCCGGACGACGCGGCCGTCGGCGCGGCGCTCCTCGCGACACTCAACGGCGTCGCCGCGGCGATGCAGAGCACGGGGTAGGGCGGTTCGAGGTCGGACGGTGCGAACCTCAGCCGACACGCAGCAAACCGTCTCCCTTATGCTGCGAGGCGCTCCGGGGCGCGGTCGCGGCGGCGCGTCGTCGGCTTCGGCGAACGCCACGAGGGCATCCGGCGCTCGCGCTGCGGGAGGGCCGTCGCGGGTATACCGGGGCGCCTCGGGGCGCGGACGACCGGCGCGGAAACGGCCGGCGCAGGAACGGACGGAGCAGGAGCCGGGGCGTCTGCGGCATCCATCAGGTTGCGGACCCACGTCCACGGCACGTGAGGAAGGCGCACCTGCACGAGCGGGCCGAGCACGAGTACGGCGACGGCGTCCTCCGGCGTGGCGTCTGTCGCGACGACGAGGAGGCCGCCGCCGGCCGCGACGTCGGTACCCAGGAGGGCCGCGCAGCCGTCGAGCGTGGCGCAGGGCGCGATGGGGAGCAGGCGGACCGTCCCGCTAGGCGTGTGACGGACGTCGGCGTGGCGGGCGTCGTGGGACAGGCCGAGGGCCGCGAAGTCGAGCCCCGCGAAGCCTGCGTCGGCGGCAGCCGGGCCGCCGAGCACGGCGGGCGTCAGGCTCCAGCGCTGCGCCGCGGCGGCGATCCAGCCCGCCTCGGCCGCGCGAACCTCCCGCCTCCGACGGGCCCGCGGAGCCGCGAGCAGAACCGACACGACCGCGACGACGCCCCGCGAGGCGAAGACAGCGATGAGCGTGACGGCGAAAGCGAGTGCGACGAGCAGCGGACCGGGAAATCAGGACTTTCCCTAGCCGTGCAACCCGCGTGCCGACCCGTTTCGAGTCCGGAAGCGGCCCACGGACGTTCCACAGAGAGACAAAACGAAACGCCGACGTTCCGTCTCCGAACGGTGCCGCCGACGTCAGCGCCCGAGTGTCCGCCCGTAGCGCGCCGCGTCGAGCACGAGCGCGCGGGCTGTCGCGAGGACGGCGTCGTCTGCGAGGGCCGCCTCGGTGAGGCCGCGCTGTCCGACCGACCGCGACAGGATCTCCTGCCGAAGACGCGCCCGCAGGCGCGGCGCGTTGCGCT
>JANPJI010000530.1:0-3626 GCA_031425425.1 Rubricoccaceae bacterium | reverse complement strand
CACGCCCTCGGGCGTGACCGAGACCACGCGCACGACCGCGAACCGGTCCCCGGCGTCGAGCGGGTCCGACACGTCGCCCACGGCGGCCGTCCGCAGGAACCGGATCAACTCGCGGCCGACGTCGAGGCTGGGCACGTACGGCTGGTCCTCCTGCACTTCGAGCGGCGTCACGGTGAGGTTCGCCTCACGGGCAGCGGCGGCGAAGTCGCGCTCCTCCTCCTGGTTGATGATCACGAAGTCCTCGGCGCGCTCGCGGACGGCGTCGGCGTCGGCCTGCACGGGGCGGCTGATCTGGACCAGCTCGGCCTCCTGGCTGCTCGTCGCCTCGACGAGGATGAGGTGCAGCCCGAACTGCGTCGCGACGGGCCCGACGACCTGGCCGACGGGCGCGGAGAAGACGGCCTCGTCGAACTCGCCGACCATGCGGCCGCGGCCGAACCAGCCGAGGTCGCCGCCGCGGGCCTTGTTGGACTCGTCGGTCGAGAACTGGCGAGCCGCCTGCGCGAACGTGATCCCGCCCGAGGCGAGGCGCGCCTTGAGCGCGGTCGCCTGGGCCGTCTGGCCGACCGGCAGCAGGATGTGGCGCGCGTGGACGAGCGGTGCTGCCGCGGCGCGGACGCCCGTGATGCGGGCCAGCACGGCCTGGTCGCCGGCGACGATCGGCCCGACGACGCGCCCGACCTGGAGGTTCGAGTACACCGCCGAGGCGAGGTCCGGGGCCATGTCGCCGGCCGAGACGTACGCCGGTGCGGCGGCCCCGCCGACCGAGTTCTGGCTCGCGAACGCCGCGGCGTCGCGGGCACCGAGGAGGCCGCGCGTGAGCCCGCGCAGCTCGCCGATGGCCCGCGTCGAGTCCGCCTGGGTCGGGGCCTTGTCGAACGAGACGACCTCGACGGCCCACGTCTGCGCGCGCTCGTAGTCCGCCCGGTGGTCGTCGTAGTAGCTCCGCAGGTCCGCGTCGCTTACCTCGACCTCGCCGTCGGGGACATCCGCGTAGCGGAGCGCCACGACGCGGGCGTCAGCGGTGCGGTTGCGGCGGACGAACTCGGCGTCGATGTCGGCGTCGGTCACGCGGACCGAGGCGCTGACGAGGGCCTGAAGCTTGGACGTGCGGCGGTTGCGGCGGACCTGCTCCTCGATGGCACCGAGCTGCTGTGCCACCTCCGGGTCGGTCGCGGCCTGGGCAATCTGGGCGCGGTCCACGCCCCCGACGCCGTCCGGGAAGACCTGCGCGATGAGCGGGTCCGGCGTCTCGCCGTTGATGAGCCCGAAGACCTCGTCGTCCGTCACACCGATGCCGAGGTTGTCCATCTCGCGTTCGACGAGCGCGTTCGTGACGAGCTCGTCGTAGGTCTGCGTCTCGATCTGCTGGCGGAGCGCGTTCGACACGTCGACGCCCTGCTGCTGGTAGCCCTGAATCTGCTGCTCGACGCGGTTGTTGAACAGCTCGGCCTCGACCGGGATGCCGTCCACGACGGCGATGTTGCGGCTGGCACCGCGGCCGCCGGTGACGGCGTCGAAGAAGCCGGAGTCCTGGAGGACCCAGAGGCCGCCGAAGGCCAGCACGAGAAGCCAGAGGACCGCGCTGGTCTTCTCGCGGAGCTTGTTCATTACGCCCATTGCACGTCCGCCGAGGCGGGGGAAATCTGGAAGTCGGAAACGTGGAGCGGGCCGGCACCCGGAGGCTCGGCCCGCACAGGCGCGCAAAATAGCCCGCGCATCGTCGGGGCCGGGGGAAAAATCCGTGCGGCCATCGAAGCGTCGTTGCCGCGCAAGCGGCCGCTCTTCTCGTCGCCGACCGGGGACCGGGAACGCTCCACGCCGAGGCGCTCCCCGACGTCGCCCCCCAATCCTTGTCATCCTGAACTAGGTTCAGGATCCGCCTTCTGCATTCTTCCGCGCTGAAAGAACGAAAAGACAGATCCTGAATCTAGTTCAGGATGACAGGTTTGTTGGTTGCTGGTAGATCGGAACCGTTCGAGGTTAACCCGAAGCATCTCACGGCCCACGGCCCAAAAACCAGCGGGGCCCAGGCGCGAACGCCCGGACCCCGGTGGCTCTCTCTCCCCCTCGGGGGACTCGGTGCGCCGCCCGCCGCGGCGCGAAGGTGGCGCGGCCCGCTACGCGGCGAGCGCCGGGGCGTCGTCGAACTGGGCGCGGAGCGTGCGGAGGGTCTTGGAGAGGATCTGCGAGATCCGTGCCTCGGTGAGGCCGAGCCCCTCGGCGATCTCGCGCAGCGTGAGGCCGTCGTAGAAGTAGGACCCGACGATGCCGCGCTCGCGCTCGGGGAGCCGGTCCAGCAGCGTGTCCAGGTGCGCCACGAGCGAGCCGTGCTCGGCGAGGGCGTCGGCGGGCTCGGCGTCGGGCGCCGAGATGACGTCGAGCGGGGCGGGGCGGTGGTCGCCCTCGGCGTCGTAGAGCGACAGCGCGAAGCGCTGCTGGGCGTCGCCGCGGAGGCGGTCGATCTCGCGGACCGTCACGCCGAGGCGCTCGGCGATCTGGGCCGGGCGGGGCTCGGCACCGAGCTCCTGCTGGAGCGTCTCGGCCGTGCGGGCGGCCTCGGCGACGCGGCGGCGGCGGTCGCGGGAGAGGCAGTCGATGGTGCGCAGGAAGTCCACGAGCGCGCCGCGGATGCGGCCGTACGAGAACGACGCGAAGGGCGTGCCGCGGTGCGGGTCGTAGCTCTGGAGCGCCTGCAGCATCCCGAGCATGCCCGCGTTCTCGAGGTCGCGGTACGTCGCGAGCGGGTGGTCCGGGAGCGTCACACGGCGCGTCAGCGAGCGGACGAACGGGAGGGCAGCGACGGCGACGGCGCGGCCGTGCGCAGGGGTCGGGTCGGCGGCGTAGCGTTCGACGGCGTCCTGTAGAGTCGAGGTCATGCGGGCACGGCGGCGGGGAGTGCCGGCGTCTCTCGCAACCGCGGTGCCACGCCGCGCCGCGAGCGCACATCTCACCGTTCAGACACGCACACGGGAACGTCCGAGCGCCGCGCACGCTGCCGGAACGGCGTTTCTGCCGCTCGCGGAAGAAGATCGGCCGGTGCGCCGGACTTCTAATCAAGCCGCGCGCTCGTTACGCATTCGCTACGCGGCGGGTAGAATCGGAGGGCCGGCGTTCCACGGGCGGACCCCACACGGTGGGCCGTGGACTGCGGGCCGGGCTCGGTGCCGAAGCCCAGCTCCGCGGGCTCGGCGCGCCGTGGCTGGAGGTTCATCGACTGTTGGCCGGCCGCGCCGAGGCGCTGGCCCGGCAAAACCTACATCCCTTGTCATCCTGAACTTGATTCAGGGTCTGCCTTTCGCGTTTGCTCCACGACGAGAAGAGAAAAAACAGATCCTGAATCGATTTCAGGATGACATATTTCTGAAGTGGCGATTTATTGCCGCTCCCCGCTCAGGTCCGGGTTCACCCGGCCTGCTCTCCCTGCGCTCACGTCACCGGCCCGCTCTCGGCGGGCGTCTCGTACGTGAGGTGCGCGCCCGAAGCGAGTGCCTCCTCGACGGCGTCGAACGCCCGCTCGACGTCGGCGGCCGTGTTCCAGACGAACGGGGCGAGGCGCAACACCGCCCCGCGGCGGCTGTCCGTGTACACGCCGCGCGTTTTGAGCCACGCCGAGAGCCGATCCG
>JANPJI010000529.1:0-5138 GCA_031425425.1 Rubricoccaceae bacterium | reverse complement strand
ACGGCCGAGAACGTCCAGAAGGACCTCGTCGACACGGCCGGCACCGTCAAGGAGTCCGTCCAGAGCGTGTTCCTCGCCGGCCTCGGCGCGCTCGCGCTCGCCGAGGAGGAGGGCTCGAAGCTCTTCAGCAAGCTCGTCCGCAAGGGCGAGAAGGTGGACCTGCCCGGCTTCGGCTCGGCCCGCGTCCAGCAGATCCGCCAGCAGCTCGACGACGCGACCGACTCCGCGACGGACGCCGTCAAGGGACGCGTGTCGGACGCCAAGTACGTCGCCACGGAGACGGCGGACAAGCTGGAGGACCGCGTCAACGACGCCGTCGCGACGGTCATGAAGCGCATCGGCGTGCCGACGCGCGAGGAGGTCTCGGAGCTCACGGCGAGCGTCGAGCGCCTCACCAAGCACATCGACACGCTCAAGGAGCAGCGCGCCGCGGTGCCCAGCGCCGAGCTCGGCATGGAGGCCGTCGGCGGTGGCTGGTACGAGATTCGCGTCGGCGCGGTCGTGATCGAGAAGGTCCAGGGCAAGGAGGACGCCGAGGCGGCGCTCGTCCGGATCCAGACCGCCCAGGTCTAGCCCGACCGGCTCCTCGTCCACCACCGAGGGCCTGTGTGAGCGGCCCGGCTTCACGCGAGGCCGGGCCGCTCGCGCGTTTCTTGCGTCCGCACGTGCCGGCGGGCGAACCGCTCCACGCGGTCTTCGTATTCTCGCCGTCCCCGGACGAAAGCGCTTCCACCATGCAGATCGCCGACCACCACCGCCGAGGCACCGTCGGCCTCGCCCTCGCGGGCGGCGGCCCCGAGGGTGCGATCTACGAGATCGGCGTCCTGCGCGCGCTCGACGACGCGCTCGGCGGCATCGACTTCACCGATGTCCCAGTGACGGTCGGCGTCTCGGCTGGGGCGTTCGTCGGTGCGAGCCTCGCCAACGGCATCACGACGGCCCAGCTCGCGCGGTCGGTGATCGGCGACGAGCCCGGCGAGCACCCGTTCCGGCCCGAGCTGTTCCTTTCGCCCGCCTTCGGCGAGTACGCGCGCCGCGCGCTCAGCGTACCCGGGCTCGCCCTCGACGCCGTCGTGTCGGCCCTCTCGAACCCGAAGGCCACCTCGGGCCTGCTCTCGACGCTCATCGACCGCCTCGGGCGGGCCGTCCCGGTCGGCGTGTTCGACAACGCCCCGCTGCGCGAGTACCTCGAAGTGGTCTACTCGCGGCCCGGCCGGACGGACGACTTTCGAAAGCTCAAGAACGAGCTCTACGTCGTCGCGACGGACCTCGACGCGAGCACGTCGGTGCGGTTCGGCGCGCCGGGCCGCGACGACGTCCCGATCTCGCTCGCCGTCCAGGCCTCGACCGCGCTCCCCGGCCTGTACCCGCCCGTCGAGATCGGCGGCCGGCACTACGTGGACGGCGTGCTCAACAAGACGGTTCACGCCTCGGTCGCGTTCGACCGCGGGGCGGGCCTCGTGATCGCCGTCAACCCGATCGTGCCCGTGGACACCGCGCACACGGTGTCGGTGGGCGTGATGGGGGGGGGGCGGCTGGTCGACCGCGGGATGCCGGGCGTGATGGCGCAGACGTTCCGGACGCTCATCCACAGCCGTATGGCCTCGGGCATGGCGGCCTACCGCGAGCGCTACGAGGGGGCAGACCTCGTCCTGTTCGAGCCGCGCCGCGACGACTACACGATGTTCTTCACCAACGTGTTCTCGTTCGCCGCCCGCGAGGAGGTCATCGCGCACGCCTACCGCTCCACGATGGAGCAGCTCCGCGACCGCGCCGACGAGGTCGGGCCGGTCTTCGAGCGCCACGGCATCCGCCTGCGGATGGACGTGCTCGCGCGCCCGCGCCACGACCTCTGGCAAAGCGTCGGCCTGCGCTCCAGCGAGCACCGCAAGCACCTCCTGCCGACGACCGTCGCCACGCGCGACCTCCGCGACGCGCTCGCAGACCTGGGCGAGATGCTCGGGCAGACCCGCTGATGCGAGCGCTCACCGAAGGCGAACGGCGCGTCGTCGCCCACCTCGCCGACACGGCCGGCTGGGTCGTGGACGACGCAGCGCTCCGCGCGACCCCGCTCGACGACGGCGGGATGGGCAGCCTCCGGTTCGCGTCCGACGCCGAGTCGCCGCGTCTCGGTGCCACCCTCGGTGAAGTCGCCTTCCCCGACGCCGACGGCGTCCTCGTGATGGCCGCGCTGACCGTCGACCAGAACGGAGACCTGTTCGAACTCGACGTGTGGAAGGCGGACTTCAGCCCGCTCCAGCGCTGGCCCGAGGCATCCGATCTATCCTCGCGCGAGGCGCTGTAGATGGCAACGAAGCCCGTCAGATCGGCTCTTTGTGAAACGCGCGGCGCGCGGCGAGGGCCGCGCCGACGATGCCGGCCTCGTTGCCCAGCTCGGCGCGGCACAGCGTCGCCCGCGTCTTGAGCAGGTGCCCGAACTGCGCCCACCGGTCGATGCGGCTCACCCCGCCGCCGATGATGAGCCGGTCCGGCGCGAACAGGAACTCGTACATCTCCAAGACCGGCTGCACGCGGCGCTTCGCCCAGCGCTCCCACGTGAGGTGCTCGCGCGTTCGCACGGCGTCCGCCGCGACCTGCTCTGCGACGCGCTCGTCGAAGAGGATGTGGCCGAACTCGGTGTTGGGCACGAGCCGGCTCCCGATGAAGAGGGCGCTCCCGATGCCGGTCCCGAAGGTGACCATCAGCGTCGTGCCCTTTTCGCCCTTTCCAGCGCCGAAGGCCATCTCGGCGAGGCCCGCCGCGTCGGCGTCGTTGAGCACGAGCACGGGCACGCCGAGGCGCTTGCGAAACAGCTTCGCCGCATCGGTCCCGATCCACGAGTGGTCGATGTTGGACGCCGTCTCGGTCACGCCGCGGCGGACGCGGGCCGGGACCGTGCAGCCGACCGGGCCGGTCCACTCGAGGCGCTTCACGAGCCCCTCGACGGCCTCGGCGACGGCCGGCGGTGTGGCCGGCTGTGGGGTCGGCACGCGGACTCGCTCGGTGACGAGCGTCCCCTGCTTGGCATCCACGACGGCTCCCTTTACGCCGGATCCGCCAATGTCGATGCCGAGGACGTGTTTGGGGCGTTTGCTCATGCAGGGCCGCCCTCGGCGGCGGCCGCGTGCGCGGCCGTTAGTCGGCAGTGTAGAGTTCGACAGCGAACCAGGCGTCGGCGTCGGTCCAGCGCCGGGCGCGCGTCAGGCCCGCCGCCGCGGCGATCTCGGCGAGCGTGTCCGGCCCGTACTTGGTCGACGTCTCCGTGTGGATCGACTCGCCGGGGCGGAAGGTAAAGCCTCGGTCACACACCGTGAGCGTCTGGGCCGTTCGGCTGACGAGATGCATCTCCACGCGGTCGTCGAAGACGCGCGCTTCGTGGTCCCACCCGTCGGGGTCGGCGTCGCCGCCTAGTTCGCGGTTGACCCGCGCGAGCAGGTTGAGGTTGAAGGCGGCCGTAACGCCCTCGGGGTCGTCGTAGGCCGTCTGGAGCACGCGCGCGTCCTTGCGCTGGTCCACCCCGATGAGCAGCGCCCCGCCCGGCCCGACGACGTCCACGACGTGCCGAAAAAAGGCGTCCGTCTCTCCTCGGGTGAAGTTGCCGACCGTCGAGCCGGGGAAGAACACGACGCGGTGCTCGCGCGGCGAGACGTCCGGGAGGTCGAACGCCTCGGTGTAGTCCGCGACGACGGGGCGCACCGTCAGGCCGGGGTACTCGCAGCGGAGAGCGTGCGCGGCCTCGGCGAGGGCGCTGGGCGAGATGTCGATGGGGACGTACGCGGCGAGCCCACCGGACGAGCCAGCGAGGAGCGCGTCGAGGAGCACGCGCGTCTTGTCGCTGGACCCGCTCCCGTACTCGATCAGCACCGCCCCAGGACCGACGGCCGCAGCCATTTCCGCGGCGTGGTCGGTGAGGATCGCCCGCTCGGTGCGTGTCGGGTAGTAGGCGTCGAGGCGCGTGATGGCGTCGAAAAGGCGCGAGCCCTCGGCGTCGTAGAGCCACTTCGGCGGGACGGACCGGGGGGCGGCGCTGAGGCCGTCGAGCACGTCCGCCGCGAATGCACGGGCGACGGGGGAGAGGGGCTCGGGAGGGGCGGTCATGGCGGGGGCGGGGAGGCCTGCTCCAATCGGCTCCCACTGAACTTGTTTCGGCGACGAGCCGGCCGCATGCAGCCCTCGCCACGTCGCGGTCACCGTCGCGTCCTCACCCGTGCTGCAGAGCGGGACGCCCCGGTCGGATGCCAGGGCGCGGACGCCTGGGCGTGGACGAGCGGCACTCGCTTACTTCGAACCCCCTCCCATGTAATCCTGAGCCTCGCGAAGGATCTCAGCGCCACAAGTCGGCCTGTCGCAACCGGTTCAGCGAGGACCTGGTCATTCCATCGCGATCCTTCGCGGGGCTCAGGATGACACATTCACAGGGGTGCGCTGGTTCAGAACGCTTCGCCTCGACCGGGGCTCAAACGCCGCGACCCGGCAAGAATGCTGGATTGGGACCGGTTGCCACAGTCCACGTTGCCGATCTACCGCCCCTCGCTCACACGCTGCGCGCGAGGCGCAGACCGGTGAACTGCCACGTCACCTCGGGCGGGAAGAAGTTGCGGTACGTCGCCCGGGCGTGCGTGCGGCTCGTGGCGACGCTCGCGCCGCGGAGCACGAACTGGTTGGCCATGAACTTGCCGTTGTACTCGCCGAGCGCACCCGCGACAGGCGCGTAGCCGGGGTAGGGCGTGTACTGGCTGTGCGTCCACTGCCAGACCTCGCCGAACATCTGGCCCAGCGCGGGCTCGGCCGGAGCCCCGTCGCCCGAGGCGAGATCGGCAGGCACCCCGGGTGGGGCCGGGTGGAGGCGACCGCCCTCGACGAACCCCGAAGCCGGGTTAATCCGCCGGGCAAGCCCGGACCTGACCTGGGAAGGCGCAGCCAAGGTCCCGGCCAGAAGGTCGGCCGTCTGAGCCGCCGTCTCCCACTCGAACTCGGACGGCAGGCGCGCGCCCGGATACCGCCCGGTCACGCCCATCCACCGCGCGACGGCGTCGGCCTCGAAGTAGCTGAGGTGGACGGCCGGCTCGTGCGGATCCACTGGCAGCGTCCCGGCG
Source organism: Rubricoccaceae bacterium (assembly GCA_031425425.1). Lineage (GTDB taxonomy): Bacteria > Bacteroidota > Rhodothermia > Rhodothermales > Rubricoccaceae > DASVSE01. The sequence goes on along the minus strand of JANPJI010000529.1, from coordinate 42 downwards.
AGGGTGAAGTGCCGCCATCCGGACGCGCTCGCGGGGTCGGGC
>JANPJI010000528.1:0-1664 GCA_031425425.1 Rubricoccaceae bacterium | reverse complement strand
GCCACGGCCGCCGCCTCAGTCCGGGCAGAGGGGAGCGCAAATGCTGGACCTGCGGCGATCGGGAGGTAGAGCGCCACGAGCGTGTCGGTCGCCACGACGCCGCTCGCGTCGGACGCCCGGACCGCGATCCGGTTGATCCCGCGCGCGAGCGTGAGCGTGTCCGAGAACACCCCGAGCGCGGCGTCGAACGCCGCTGCGTCGCCGTTGACGGTGACCGCCGTCGCGCCCTGCACGCGGAGGCCGAGCCGGAGCGTCGGCTCAGTCAGGACCTCGTCGAGGTCGACGCCAACCGTCTCGACCGGCCGCTGGAGCGGGTCGACGAGCGGACGCTCGCAGCCGGCGAGCACCAGCACGGCGAGGCCGGAACAGAGGAGAGAGGCTAGGCGCATCCGACGAAGAGGAGATCGGGGTAGCCGACGTGGTGGAGGACGAGGCCGTGCGGGGGAGCCGCCGCCCCGGCCGCGCGGCGGTCGAGCGCGGCGAGCACGTCCGCGAGCGCCGTCTCGGGGCGTTTCCCACGCCCGACGTCGAGGAGCGTCCCGACGACGGCGCGGACCATGCCGTGCAGAAAGCGGTCGGCGGCGATCTCGAATCGCCAGTCGCCGGGGCGGCCGTCGGGGACCCAGCGGGCGGTCTCAACGGTGCATGTGCGGTTGATCGTCTCCGACCGGGTCCGGCAGAACGAGGTGAAGTCGTGCCGCCCGAGGATGGCCTCGGCGGCCCGGTTCATCGCCTCGACGTCGGGGGAGGGACGGAGAACGACGCGCGTGTGGTGGTCGAGCGAGCGCGGTGCCGTCGCAGCGTGGTAGTGGTACGTCCGCCGGAGCGCGTCGAAGCGGGCGTGGAATCTGTCGGGTGCCGCTTCGGCGGCCCGCACAGCGACCGACGGTGGGAGGAGCGCGTTGAGGTACACGCGGAGCCGGCGCGGGTCCACGTCCCGGTCCGTCTGGAAGTGGGCCACCTGGCCACGCGCGTGGACGCCCGTGTCGGTCCGCCCCGATCCGACGATCCCGACCGGCTCGCGGAGCGCGACGGCAAGGGTCGCCTCGAGTGCTTGCTGGACGGTCGCACCCCCGCGCTGCGCCTGCCATCCCCGGAAGTCGGTCCCGTCGTACTCGACGAGCAGGCGGAATGTGGGCACGGTGGCGGCGGAGCGGCGGGCGGGGAAGGTAGCCGGAAGGACAGGCGCGCAGGAGCGCAGGCGTGCAGGCGGTCCGAACGGAGCCATCTTGCGTTCCTGCGTTCCTGCGTTCCTGCGTTCCTGCGTTCCTGCGTTCCTGCGTTCCATGCCCGCCGTCCCGCCCCGCATCTACCTCACCGGCCCGACCGTCCAGCAGGCCATCGAGGCGGCCCTCGCCGTGGCGCTCCGCGAGCCGGTCCGCGTCGTCGGCTCGGGGCGAACCGACACGGGCGTCCACGCGCGCGGCCAGGTGGCCCACTTCCGGACGGACCGGGACGTGGACCCGCGCCGGCTGCTCGCGTCCCTCGGCGGGCTCCTCCCGCCGTCCGTCGCCGTCCACGCCGCCGAGGCGGCCCCCGACGCCTTCCACGCCCGCTTCGACGCGCTCCGGCGGACGTACCACTACCACGCCGCTGCCGGGCCGCGCGCGCTCGACCGGCTGTCGCGCGTCGTCCTTCGGCCTGTCCCCGACGTCGAGGCGATG
>JANPJI010000527.1:0-3970 GCA_031425425.1 Rubricoccaceae bacterium | reverse complement strand
ACCGGCTCTGCACGGGGGCGCTACTTGTGTCGGGGCGTGCCGTCAGTCTACCATCCCACTCTCCTGCTGCTCCCCGCCCCGATGGACGACCGCCCTCCCGACAGCCTCCCCCGCCCAGGCCCGGGCTCGCCCGGCGGCGACCCGCCGCCCCGGCCCGCCTTCCGCGGCGACGCCGCCTTCCGCGACGACCGCTTCGACGACCCCCACCTCCGGGCCACGCACGGCCCGTCGCTCGCCGACGAGATCGCGCTCGACGTCGACGAGCGCCCGCTGGCGGACCCGTGGACGCGCCTCGGGGCCAATTTCCTCGACGGCTTGATCTTCCTCGCGTTCCTGCTCCCCGTGGGGCTCGTGGCCGTGCTGCTGCGGCTCGTCACCGGCGACAGCGACGTCACGGCGGCGCTCATCGGGGTCGTCGCCGTGGGCGCGGTCGTCGCGTTCGTGGTGTACCAGCTGCGCCTGCTCGCGACGGAGGGGCAAACGCTCGGCAAGCGGTTCCTCAAGCTCCGCATCGTCGATGCCGACACCGGCACCAACCCGGGCTTCTGGCGGGCCGTCGGCATCCGGTCGTTCGCGAACGCGCTCATCGGCGGGTTCGTCCCGTTCTACGGCCTCGTGGACGCCCTGTTCATCTTCCGCACCGACCGGAAGTGCATCCACGACCACCTTGCGAAGACGGTCGTGGTGACCGAGGCGGGCCTGTCCTAGATGCCGCAGGCCCTGCCGCTCGCGTGCTGCGTCGAGGGTCCGGAGCACGCTGTCGCGGCGCACCGGTACGCGCTCACCGAGCTGCTTCATGGTCTCGGCCTCACGCCCGTCTGGACGTCCGCCGGGGAGGCCAGGCTCTATGCGGGAGCACGCCCGGAGCACGCCCGGGAGCACGCGCTCCGCCTGCGCCTCGGTGACGCGTCGGACCGCGAGCGCCCCGCCGACGTCGCGGCGCTCGGGTGGCTGGACCATGCCGGCCGCCGCACCCCGCTCCCCGTCGGTCCGGCGGGGACACCAGCGGCGGACGCCCGGGCGGTCGTCGAGGCGGACGTGCTCGGGTCGGCATTCTGGTGGCTCGCCGGCGTCCAGGAGACGGCCACCGTCGCCCGCGACGTCCACGGCCGCTTTCCCTATTCCGCCTCGCTCCAGCACGCGCTCGGGACAGCGGCCGAGGCCCCCGTTGACGCCCTCCGCCTCTGGCTCGGCGACGCCCTCCGCACGACGGGCGTTCACGTTCCGGGCCGGACGTGGGGCGGCGCGTCGTGGGCCGTCGCCCTGAGCCACGACCTCGACGCGGTGCGCACGCCGCGCCTGCGCGCGTTCGTCGGCGAGGCGGTTCGAGGCCGGCCGCGGCGCGCCCTCGCCCGCGCGCTCGGCCCCGACGCTCGCGCCGCGAGCGTCGAGGCGCTCGTCGCGCTCGCCCGCCGCCACGACGCCCGCTCGACGCTGTTCGTCAAGACCGTCGGGCCGGGCTCGCCCGAGGACGTCCCGTACCGGATCGACGCCGCGCTCCGGGCGCGCCTGCGCGGGCTCGCCGCCGAAGGCTTCGAAGTCGGCCTGCACCCCGGCTACGCGAGCCACGACCACGGCGGGCGCCTCGCCGCCGAGCGCGCCCGACTTGCCGAGGCGCTCGGGGCCCCGCCTGCGGCCGTCCGCTCGCACTTTTTGCGCTGGCACGAGCCCACGACGCAGCGCCTCTACGCCCGCGCCGGCTTCCGGCTGGACAGCACGCTGGGGTTCGCCGAGACGACGGGCTTCCGCCGCGGCACCTGCCACCCGTTCCGCCTTTGGGACGCCGGCGCCGCGACCGACCTGTGGGAACTGCCCCTCGCAGCGATGGACACGGCGCTCTTCACCCACCTCGGCCTGAGCGACGGCGACGCGGCGGCGCGCCTCGCGGCCGTCTTCGCCGAGGCGCGCCGCGCCGGGGGCGTCGCCGTCGTCCTGTGGCACCCGGCCATGGACGCCGACCCTGCGTGGGCGCGCCGCCTCGGCGTGCTGGACCGCGCCCTGACGCAGGCGAGAGCCGACGGCGCAGCCGTCGGCCCGCTCGGCGCGCTCCTCAGCGCGTGGACGGGCGGGACGGGGCGGGACGGGGCCGATCAGCCGAGCCCGTAGCGATCCTGCAGGATGGCCATGTGGTGCGCCGCGTGCCCGGCGACGACGAACGCCGCGCCGCGGGTCGTCATCCGGTTGCCGCTCGCCGTGCCGGAACGGTCCCACACGTCCGCTGGGAATCCGGCGAAGAGCGCCACTGTGGAAGCCCGGACGGCGCGGAACTCGGCGAGCGTCTCGTCCAGCGTTCGGCCCGATACGTCCGCCGCCTCGGCCCACGCGTTCTCGTCGAACCCCGGCAGCGGCGAGGCGTCGCCGCGGGCGAAGCGGAGCGCTCGGTACGCGAACACCCGCTCGGTGTCCACGAGGTGCCGGAGCAGCTGGTGGACGGTCCACTTCCCAGGCGCATACGCCGCGTCGGGGGCGGCCCCGCCGAGCAGGCGCGCGAGCGCCTCGGGCTGCGCGCGGAGCGTGTCCAGGAGCGGCCCGGCGGGCACCGCGGCGACGTAGCCGGCATAGGCCGGGGCGTATTCGGACGGGTCGGGGCGGCGGTCCACGGGCGGCGGAGGCGGTGCGCCCGGAGGATACGGCCACCGTCTTCTCCGGGGCCGGCAACCCTGTGCGGGCTCGGCGGTTGGACGCGCTCGGACACCCTGCTGGACAGGCCGGTCCGGTCGCGGCGCGGACACGTCGGCTTCGGATTGCGTTCCGCGCCCGAAGCGCCGTATCGTCGGAGAAGACCGTGTGCACACACCGGCGCACACGTCCTCGGCACAGCAATTGACCCGGCCCGGTGCCGGGGTCTGCCGGCCGCTCACCCGCCCACGCTGCATGTCGTTTTTCCGCCCCTCGCCCGCCCGCCGACACGGGCCGGCCCTTCTGGACCGGCTCCCCGTCGGCGTCTCGGTGTACCGCCTCGACGACGCCCGCGACGCGCGCTCGCTCCGGCTGATCTACTCGAATCCCGCCTCGGGGCGCCTCGTCGGGCTCGACATCGACACCGAGGTCGGCCGCCGCGTCGTGGACATTCTGCCGGGGCTGGACGGGTCGCCCATTCTCGACGCCTATGCCGAGGTCGCGCGCGCGGGCGCAGCCCGCGACCTCGGCGAGATCACGTACGGCGACGACCGCGTGGCCCGACGGACGTACCGCGTCGAGGCGGTCCCGCTGGCCGGCCGCTCGGTCGGCGTGCTCTTCGAGGATGTCACGGACCGGGCCGAGAACCAGTCGCTCCGCGACGACCGGGTGACGCTCGCACGCGAGGAGTCCCGCTACCGGACGCTCGTCGAGGCCACGGCCGCCATCGTCTGGTCCATGTCGCCCGAGGGCGCCATCGTGGCCGACCAGCCGAGCTGGCGGGCGTTCACGGGCCAGACGCTCGCCGAGCACCTCGGCGACGGGTGGGCCGAGGCCGTCCACCCGGACGACCGCAAGCGGACCCTCGAGGTGTGGGCCGAGGCCGTCCGCACGCGCACGCCGTACGCCCTCTCGCACCGCGTCCGCCGCGCCGACGGCGCGTACCGCAACATGAGCGCCCGCGGGACGCCCGTGCTCGACGGTGACGACACGGTCGTCGAGTGGGTCGGCGTCCACACCGACGTCGAGGACCACGACACGGCGGCGCTCGCGCTCGCCGCGAGCGAGGCCCGCTTCCGGACCCTCTTCGACGCCCTCGGCGACCCGGTGCTCGTGTACCCGCTCGGCCCGGACGGCCCCGGCCCGATGATCACTGTGAACCAGGCCGCGGTCGAGCGCTACGGCTACGAGGCCACCGAGCTCCGCGCGATGACCGTCATGGACCTCGTCGCGCCGGGGAGCCTGTCGGTCCGTGACGCGCTCGACGAACTCCGGCGGACGCGCCAGGCGACGTTCGAGTCAGTTCACCTCACGAGGGACGGCCGGCCGATTCCGGTCCAGACGGCGGCTC
>JANPJI010000526.1:0-2717 GCA_031425425.1 Rubricoccaceae bacterium | reverse complement strand
TCGAAGGGCGGGGGACGAGGACGGACGGGCGGTCTCTGATCGCAGCGGAAAAGGCCGGACAGGGCCATCTGCGGCCAGAGTCGCGCGGGCAGGCTCAGTCGTCTCCACTTTTCGAACGAGATCGAGGTCGCGCTTCACCGCGACCAGGTCGAGCGCGACGTGTGACAGACCGTTCACAACGATCCGCATGGTTCCGTCCGCCTCGACGTAGTGCCCGCCGAGCACGCAGCCCGCGCTGTCGAGAAACCGGTCGTCAGACCGGAACGCCCCGGCGCCCGGGCCCGCCGCCATGTGGAAGAACCCGTGCCGCAGCGTCGGGACGGCCTGCCGGTCCGAGACGCCGGCTCGGTCGGGATGCACGGCGAGGCCGAGCGCGTGATGGGGTGCCGGTGTAGCTTCGGCCTGTGCACCGCGCCCCTCCCGTCAACCTACTGGACCATGTTCGGCCGACCCAGGACGCTCACCTGCCCGGGCGGGGAATGGACGACGGTGGTCCGGTCCCAGTTCGCGCAGATGCCGGCCACCTGGACCATCCGCATGCACGGGGACCCGATCGCGGGCGAGTACGAGGAGACGAAGTCGGCGTGGGTCTTCCCCGGAACGCCCTCGATCGGGCCGCTTGACGGCGTGATGACCTTCGAGCGGGGCTACTGGAACACCTTCTACACCGTCCGGCTCCGTCCCACGGATACCGTCACGGTCACGGTCGAGTGAGGCTCAGGCGGCTGTCTTCACGCCTCGGGGACACCCTGCACCTCGTCCGTCGCTCGGTCGTCGTCCACCCGGACGAACGTGTGGCGGCGGTCGATGGCGACGACGCGGAGGCGGCTCCCCGAGGCGACGAACGCGCCCTCGGTGGTGACCTCGATGCGCTGCCCGCCGATCTCGGCGACGCCGCCGGGCCGCAGCGGCGTCACCGCCCGGCCCGTCTGCCCGAGCAGGCGCGACCGCGTCTCCTGCTCCACCAGGTCCGCGCCCGCGTCGCGGCGGAGGCTGTCCGAGAGCACGAACCGGCTCCACGCGCCCGACTCCCACAGCACGTAGAACAGGCCGCCGGCAGCGATGAGCGTTCCGACGAGCGCGACGAACCCGCCGGTCGGGCCGAACTCGACGAACGCCATCACCACGCCGACGGCCATCCCGACGAACCCGCCGACGCCGATCACGTTGAGGCCAGGCACGAGCGTGACCTCGACGATCACGAGCGCCAGGCCGACGAGGATGAGGGCGATGGGGACGAGGAGTTCCATGCGAATGCCGGTTGAGGGGTGGCGTTTGACGCGTCGTACAGGGCTCGAACAGTGAACGATCAGCCGTCAAACCTCAAACATCAAACCGCGTTTCGACTTCCCGCACCTCGACGCGCGCACCGCGCGACGAGACGACCTCGACCGGGGCACCCGCCTCGACGAACGAGCCCTGCGAGACGACGTCGACGCGGCGGTCGCCGAAGGCGGCTGTGCCGGCGGGGCGCAGCGGCGTCACGGCCGTCCCGCGCTGGCCCACGAGCGACGCGTCGGTGTCGGCCGCCGTGAAGCCGTCGGCGCTGGCGAGGTCCGGGATGAGGATGAACCGGCTGAACCGCTCGGACCGCGGCAGCCACCGCGAGAGCGACGCCCCGAGCAGGACCACCACCACGAGGGCCGCGGCGAGCGTGGTCGTCGCCCGGGCGATCTCGCCGTCGGTCGGGAACTGGAAGCCGGCGTTGGGCACGAGCGCAATCACGAGCGCCGCGAGCGTCATCGCGATCCCGGCGACCCCGAACACGCCGAAGCCGGGGATCACGAACACCTCCAGCAGCAGCAACATCACGCCCACGCCGAACAGCACGATCTCCCACGACTCGACGAGCCCGAGCAGGTAGTGCGGCGCGAAGAACAGGGCCGCCCCGACGAGCGCGATCCCGCCCGCGACGCCCAGGCCCGGTGCCTGGAACTCGACGAACAGGCCGCCGAGCATCAGCACGAGCAGGAACCCGGCGACGGCCGGGGAGCCGAGAAAGCGGAGCGCGCGCTCGGCCGGACCCGTCCCGAACGCGACCTGCGGGCGGTCGGCGAGACCGACGGCCGCGACGGCCGCGTCCACGGACGGCAGCACGGCGTCGGCGACGCCGATGCGGAGGGCCTCCTGGGCCGAGAGCGTGACGAGTTGGCCCGGCTCGGCGATGCCCGGCACGCCGAGGCTCGCGTCCACCATGGCTTCGGCGACGCGCGGGTCGCGCCCGTTGGCCTCGGCCGTGGCGCGCATCAGGCCGCGCGTGTAGCTCTGGATCTTCTCCGGCGCGGCCGTCCCGCTGCCGTCGACGGCCGTGGCCGCGCCCATCGACGCGCCGGGGACCATCACGATCGTGTCGGCGGCGTAGGTGATGAGCGCGCCCGCCGAGGCCGCGTTGCGGTCCACGACGGCGACGACCGGGACGGTGGCTTCGAGCAGAGTCGTTCGGATGGCGTCCGCGGCGTCGAGGAGCCCGCCGTAGGTGTCCACGCGGACGACGAGGGCGGACGCGCCGGTCGCCTCGGCCTGGGCGACGGCGCGGGCGATCGTCTGGGCGATGGCGTTGTCCACCATCCCGTCGAGCGTGACGCGGACGACGGGGCCGCGGCCGCTCAGCGCCGGAAGCCCGCGCGCCTCGGTGCGCCGAGGGGCCTCGGCACGCCCGGCCGTCTGCGCGACGGCCGGAAGCGCGAGCAGGACCGAGAGGACGGACAGCAGCAGGG
>JANPJI010000525.1:0-5469 GCA_031425425.1 Rubricoccaceae bacterium | reverse complement strand
GCCGGCGGCGTCCCCCCGTTCGACCGCGTCCGCATTGAAGACATCGAGCCCGCCCTCGACGCGGCGATGGAACTCCACCTCGCCGAGGTCGACGCCATCGCCCGCAACCCGGCCGCGCCGACGTTCGACAACACCCTGGCCGCGCTGGAGCGCGCCGGCCGCGTGCTGGACCGCGTGCTGGCGGTCTACGGCGTCTGGAGCTCCAGCCTGAGCACGCCCGCGTTCCATGCCGTCGAGGCGCGCATGGACCCGCGGCTGGCCGCGCACGGCGACCGCATCACACAGAACGAGGCGCTCTTCGCCCGCATCGAGGCCGTCTATGCCGCCCGCGAGGCGCTCGCGCCCGAGCAGGAGCGCCTCGCCTGGAAGACAGCGACGGGCTTCGTCCGCGCCGGCGCGCGCCTCGACGCCGACGCCAAGGCGCGCCTCGCGGCCCTCAACCAGGACCTCGCCGGGCTCTACACGGCCTTCAGCCAGCACGTCCTCACCGACGAGACGCAGGGCGCGCTCGTGATCGAGGACGCCGCCGACCTCGCCGGGCTCCCACCGGGACTCGTCGCAGCGTACGCCGCCGAGGGCGCACGTCGCGGCCAGCCCGGCACGTGGGCCGTCGCCAACACGCGCTCGGCCATCGACCCCTTCCTCGCCGCGTCGGCCGTCCGCGGCCTCCGCGAGCAGGCGTGGCGGCTGTTCACCGGCCGCGGCGACACCGGCGGGGCCACCGACACCAACGCGCTCGTCGCGCGCATCCTCGCCCTCCGCGCCGAGCGCGCGGCCCTGCTCGGCTACGCGACGCACGCCCACTGGCGCCTCGAACACAGCATGGCGAAAACGCCTGAGCGCGCCCTCGCGCTCCTGGAAGCTGTCTGGACACCCGCTGTGGCCCGCGCCCGCGAGGAGATCGCCGATATGCAGGCCGTCGCCGACCGCGACGGCAGCGGGATCACAATCGAGCCGTGGGACTACCTCTACTACGCCGAGACGGTCCGTGCCGAGCGCTACGACCTCGACCCTGAGGCGATCCGTCCGTACCTCCAGCTCGACACCCTCCGCGAGGCCCTCTTCTGGGTGGCCGGCGAGTTGTTCGGACTCGCCTTCGCCCCGGAGCCTGACGTGCCCGTCTTCCACCCGGACGTCCGGGTGTGGTCTGTTGCAGACCGAGAGACGGGCAGGGCGGTCGGGCTGTGGATCTTCGACCCGTACGCCCGGCCGGGCAAGCGCTCCGGGGCCTGGATGGCCGCCCTTCGCGGCCAGGAGCGCGTCGACGGGGCCGTGCTGCCCATCGTCTCGAACACGCTCAACGTGACGCCGCCCGGCGAGGGCCAGCCTGCGCTCGTCTCGTGGGACGACGCCGAGACGCTCTTCCACGAGTTCGGCCACGCCCTCCACGGGCTCCTCTCAGACGCGACGTACCCCTCGCTCGCCGGCACGGCCGTCGCCCGCGACTACGTCGAGTTCCCCTCGCAGCTGTTCGAGCGCTGGCTCGCCACGCCCGAGGTCCTCGGCCGCTTCGCGCGCCACGTCGAGACCGACGAGCCGCTCCCGCAGGCGACCGTGGACCGCCTCCGCGAGGCGAGCGCCTTCAACCAGGGCTTCGGGACGGTCGAGTTCCTCGCCTCGGCCCTCGTAGACCTGCGCGCGCACCTGGCCGAGTCTGCACCCGAGGACCCCGCCGCGTTCGAGCGCGAGACGCTCGCTGCATACGGCATGCCGCGCGAGATCGGCATGCGCCACCGGATGCCGCACTTCCTGCACCTCTTCTCCGGCGACGGCTACTCCGCCGCCTACTACAGCTACCTCTGGGCCGACGTGATCACGGCCGACGCCTTCGAGGCGTTCGAGGAGGCCGGCGGACCGTACGACGCGGCTGTCGCGGAGCGGCTCCGGCGGACCGTCCTGGCGGCCGGCAACACCGTCGATCCCGCCGAGGGCTACCGCGCGTTCCGCGGACGCGACCCGCACGTCGCGGCGCTCATGCGCGACCGCGGCTTCGCTGCCGGCTAGCCGCGGACGGGCGGCCCTGCTGGCCAACCGTTTGTTTCTATTCTGGGTGACGCACCAAATCCGGGTCGATGGCACCCTCCGGACGGACCGGCCTGCTCCGCACGTTCTGCCCCTCTGACCGCAGAGAGGGGTACGCGGTGCTGCTCGCCCTACTCACCGCACTCGGCAGCTGCACGCCCGCAGAGCCCGGGCCCTCCGCCCCCGCAGCGGCGGCCCGAGCGGCCACGGCGGTGCCGGCGAGCGGCCGGCCGTCTGCGCCTCGGGCGGTGCGGGCCGACGCGCCGACGCGCTTCCGCCACCTCACCATCGACGACGGGCTCTCGCAGAACGCGGTCTACGCCCTGATCCAGGACCGCCGCGGGTTCATGTGGGTAGGCACGAAGGACGGGCTCAACGGCTACGACGGCTCCGCCTTTACCGTCTTCCGCCACGACCCGTTCGACCCGGCGACGCTGTCGAGCAGCCACATCACCGCCCTGCTGGAAGACAGCGCGGACTCCTTCTGGGTCGGCACGCACGACGGCGGGCTCAACCGCTTCGACAGCGCCACCGGGACGGCGATCCGGTACGCGAACAGCCCGCGGCACCGCATCACGGCGATTGCAGAAGACGCTCGCGGGGGGATCTGGATCGGCACTGCCGGCGGGGGCGTCTACCGACTGGCCCGCGCCGAGGCCAGCTCGCCCGGGGCCGCCTTCGCACGGTTTTCCCACGTGCCGGCGGACCCGCTGAGCCTCAGCAACGACAACGTCAGCGCCCTGCTGACGGACCGCCGGGGGAGGCTCTGGGTCGGGACCGAAGGGGGGCTGAACCGCCTCAAACCGGGGCGCGGCTTCGTCCGCTACGCCCCGCGCCAGGCCACGCCCGGCGGTCCGCTCGACAGCACCATCACGGCGCTCGCGGAGACCCGCGACGGCGCGCTCTGGGTCGGCACGCCGCTCGGGCTGAGCCGGCTCGCGGAGGACGGAGGGTTCACCGCCTACCCCTTCGCGGTACAGCGGCGGGGATACGGCTGGGCGACGGTGTCCCAGATCGCGGAGGGGCCCGGAGGGCAGCTCTGGCTCGCCACGCCCGACGGGATCGCCCGTTTCGACCGGGCGACGGGCGCGTACACCTTTCTCCGGAACGACCCCTTCGACGCGACGAGCCTGAGCGGCACCTTCGTCAACGTGCTCCACTGGGACCCGACCGGCGTGCTGTGGGTCGGGACCAACGGGTACGGCCTCAACCTCCACGATGCCAAGACGGCCCGTTTCGCGACGATCCGCCGCCCGCCCGACGCCGCCTCGCGGTGGGACGGCTTCAGCATCCGCGGCCTGTTCGAGGACGCCGAGGGCTCCCTCTGGATGAGCGCCGGGGTGCTCTACCGCTACGACCGTCGCACCGGCGCGCTCGTCAGCTTCGAGTCCACCTCGGACCGGCCCGCCGAATTCGGCAACACCGGGGTCTGGTCCATCGTCCAGGACCGCCGGGGGACCCTCTGGTTCGGGTCCTACGAGGGGCTGTACCGTCGCGACCCGGTAACAGGGCGCACCCGGCAGTACGCGCACGACCCCGCGCGCCCGGATGGCCTACCCGAGAAGATCGTCTTCGGCGTCTTCGAGGACCGCCGGGGCGCCATCTGGGCCGTGACGCGCCACCACCTGAGCCGGCTCGACGACGCCACGACCGGCCGCTTCACCTCGTACCGCCACACGCCCGCCACCGAGGCCGACGCCGGCGAGGCGCTCTTCCCTGCGCTCTACGAGAGCGGGCCCCGAACGCGGGCCGGTGGCGCGGCCGGGCCGTTCTGGATGGCCACCGAGACGGGGCTCGTTCGCTTCGACCCGAGCACCGGCGCGGTGCGCCGCTACCGCACGGACCCGTCGGACCCGAGCAGCCTCAGCCACGACCAAGTGCGGGCCATCTGCCCCGACCCGCGCGAGCCCGACCGCGTCCTCTGGATCGGCACGGCCGGGGGCGGCCTGAACCGCTTCGACATCCGCACCGGGAGGTTCACCCACCTCACCGAGCGCGACGGCCTCCCCAACAACGTCGTCTACGGCGTGCTGCCCGACGACGCGGGCCGGCTCTGGCTCAGCACCAACCGCGGCCTCGCACGCTACGATCCCCGGACCGGCGAGGTCCGGACCTACGACGTCAGCGACGGCCTCCAGAGCAACGAGTTCAACGCGGGCGCCTACAGCCGCGGCCCCGACGGGCGCTTCTACTTCGGCGGCATCCACGGCGTCACCTCGTTCCACCCCGACGAGGTGGCCGACAACTCGCACGTCCCGTCCGTCGTGCTCACCGGGCTCCGCATCGGCGACCGCCCCGTGGCCGTCGGCGACTCGACGGGGCTGCTGGCGCGCGCGCTGTGGGCCACCGAGACGCTCCGGCTCTCGCACCGCGAGAACATGGTCACGTTCTCGTTCGCGGCCCTCGACTTCTCCGCCCCCGAGAAGAACCGCTACGCCTACCGCATGGAGGGCTTCGACGCGGGCTGGATCGACGCCGGGACGAACCGGACGGCGACGTACACGAACCTGCCGCCCGGCCGGTACACGTTCCGCGTGAAGGGCTCGAACAACGACGGGGTCTGGAACGAGGCGGGGGCCGCGCTGGCCGTGGTCGTCGCACCGCCGTGGTGGCGGGCGTGGTGGGCCTACGCCGGCTACGTGCTCCTCGCGCTCGGGCTCGGGGCCGCCCTCGCCCGCGACCGCCGCGTGCGGCAGGACGAACGGCACCGCCTCGCGATCGAGCACCTCGAAGCGGAGAAGCTCCGCGAGGTCGACCGCTCGCGGAGCCGCTTCTTCGCCAACGTGTCCCACGAGTTCCGGACGCCGCTCACGCTCACCCTCGGCCCGCTCGACGACCTCCAGGCGGGCCTCCACGGGACGCTTTCCGCGCCGATGGCCGCCCAGGTGGACCTCGCGCGGCGCAACGCCGGCCGCGTGCTGGACCTCATCAACCAGATCCTCGACGTCGCCCGCCTCGAAGCCGGCCGGATGCCGCTGCGCGCGCACGCGCTCGACCTCGGCGCATTCGTCGGCGACGTCGCCCGGACGTTCGCGCCCCTCGCCGAGCGCAAGGGCCTCACGTTCGAGGTGCTCGCGCCCGAGGCGCCGGTGCGCGTCTGGGCAGACCCGGAGCATCTGGAGAAGGTGCTCGCCAACCTCTTCTCGAACGCCGTCAAGTTCACGCCCGCGGGCGGGGCCGTCCGCGTCGCCGTCGAGGCGGACGCGCCCGGCCATGCCGCGTCGCGCGCCGCGGCGGCGCGCGTGGTCGTCCGCGACAGCGGCCCCGGCATCCCCGCGGCCGACCTCCCGCACGTGTTCGACCGGTTCTACCGCGTGGACGAGTCGTCGGCGCGGCTGCAGCCGGGCACGGGCATCGGGCTCGCCCTCGCGAAGGAGCTGGTGGACCTCCACGGCGGCGCGCTCACGGCGGCGAGCGAGGCCGGCTTCGGGAGCACGTTCACGGTCG
>JANPJI010000524.1:0-3807 GCA_031425425.1 Rubricoccaceae bacterium | reverse complement strand
CCGCCGTTAGGCCAGCCGTCCAGCCCAATCGGAAAGCGCCCCGTCCGCAGAGTCGGACCGGGCGCGTTCCACGTCCCGGCAGGCCGTCGGTCAGGCCACGGCAGCGGGCGGGCCCAGCCCGAGCGCCGCGGCGGCGGGAGCCGTGAGGCTCGTCTCCGAGACGGCCTGCGCCTCGGCCGCCATCAGGACGGCGACGCCCGACGCCTCGGCCAGCGGTGCCGCGAGCGCCGGTGCGGGCAACGCCGGTGCCGGAAGGGCGGGCGCGACCGGCCCGTGGCGGACGATGCCGTACGCCCCGGCATGACCGGCGTAGCGGCCGACGACGACCGCGTCGGGGCCAGCGTCGTCGGCGTCGAGGCGGCCGCCCGCGCCCACCCGTGCCAGCACGACCGTGTCGCCGGCGAGCACGACGGCCGTGTCTCCCTCGGCGACCGGGCTCTCGTCGACGAGGACGTAGCGGGCCTCGTCGAGGTCCGACAGGCCACGCCCGACGCCGTCGTCGAGGCGCAGCGCATGGAGGCCTTCGAGGTCCGAGAAGAGAGCCGCCAGCGACAACCGCTCGGACGGCCCGTCGGCCTGGACGCCGCCCGGCCGGAGCGTCCCCCGGACGGCAATGGTCCCGTCGCGGCCGGAGTGGTCGACCAGGCGGTACCCGTTGCGGTCGCGCTCCAGGAACCCCTTGCGCGAGAGCGCCTGGAGGTTCTGCGTGACCGAGTTCGGCGAGCGGTAGGCGAAGTGGTCGACGATCTCGCGGTAGGTCGGCCAGACGCGGTGGTCGTCGAGGTGGCCCTGGAGGAATTCCAGGAAGGCGTGCTGCTTGCTGGTTAGCTGACGGCGGCTCATGGCGGTTGCTCCTATGTGTTCCGATTTCAGAAGGTAGGGCGTCGCGCCCACTCCGACAACGCGCCCCGGCATTCCAAACGCCAGGACTCCCCGATTCATGCGCCGGATGTCTCCTGGCAGGGCAACGGCGCGCAGGGGGGGTGCCTACTAACCTATGTGTGGTCAGCCGTCATCCGGGTCGGCCGGTGGGCCGGCCAGCGCCGCGAGCCCGGCGTCGATCTGGTCCGTCACGTCGCGGACCTTCTCGCGGAACGGGCTGTCCGTGTGGGTTCGGAGGTACGCGTCGACGAGCGCCTCGGTCTCGTGGCGGACGGCGCGGTCGAGGCGCATCCGGCCCGACGTGTCGAGGTCGGTCCGGGCCAGGATGGCGAACGCCCGCAGGGCGGCCCGCGAGGCGCGGACGCCGCCGCCGAAGCTCCGCCGGCCGTCTGCGTACGAGTCTGCGGCCGGCCCGTCGGCGTCGAGCGGCACGACGGCCCCGCTTTCGAGCAGGAGCGTGCCCGCCTCGCCGAGCGCGAGCACGTCGTCGCGGTGGACGTCCGGAGCGAACCCGAGCAGGGTGGCGAGGCGGAGCTGGAACCACGGGACCGCGTTGGCCGGCACCTCGGCCGAGTCGAGGTACGCGAGCGTCCGAATGAGCAGGTCGAGCGCGAGCGGGTGCGCCTCGCCCTCGCCGAGCACCGCCCGCGCCACCTCGACGGCCCGGAGCCCGAGCGGGACGCGGGCGAAGTCCGACGTGAGGTGCTGCCAGCGGACGATGTGCGACGTCTCCTTGAGCGTCTGGAGGCCGCGCCCGGGGCGGTGGTAGAACACGACCTGGATGGCGGCCATCGGCTGGAGCGTCGAGCCGAACTGGCTCGTCGGGCGGCGCGCCCCGCGCGCAAGCGCGCCGACGACGCCGTGCGAGCGCGTGAGCAGCGTCACGATGCGGCTCGTCTCGCTGTAGTCGAGGGTGCGGAGGACGACGGCGTCGGTTCGGACGATCATGCCCGGTGTACGCCCGCACGTGCGGCCGGGTGCCGCCGGAGATTTTGTGGGCGGACGGGTTAGAGCGCGCCCCGGCGCGGGTCTTCCGGGGAGCACGCCAACCCGGGCGCGCCCTCTCCACACGCCCCATGCCCTGGCTCTACCGACTTCAGACGCGCGCCGGCCTCACCGGAACCGAAGGCACGGCCGCCGTCGTGCTCGTGCTGGCCCTCGCGGGCGGCCTCGCCGCGCAGCAGTTCCAGGCGGCTGCAACGCCTCTCGCGCCCGACTTCTACGCGGCGGCCGACGCCGCCTTCGTCGCGGCGAGCCTGCCCGACGCCGCGCCGCTCGCCGCGACACGCCTCGTCTCGGACCGGAGCGCGCTCGTCGCTCCGCCCGACACCGTCCGCGACAGCACGGCCGTCGCCGCTCCCGACGAGTGGACCGTCCTGCCCGCCGACGCAGCGCCCGGCGAGGCCGACGCGGTCGTCGAGACGTCCGCCCGGCGGAGCAGCGGGCGCAAGCCGCCGCCGGTGCGGACCAACCTCAACACGGCGACGGCGGAGCAGCTCCAGCGGCTGCCGCGCATCGGGCCGGCCCTCGCGGCGCGCATCCTCGAGTACCGCCGCCAGCACGGGAGCTTCGGGAGCGCGGCCGAGCTCACGGAGGTGCGCGGCATCGGCGACCGGACGATGGAGCGCCTCGCGCCGTGGGTCCACATCTAGAACACCGATCGCCAGTGCGCTCCCGAGGGGTGTCCGGCGGCGAGGGGGCGTCGGGCGGGGCCGCGTCCGATTCGCGGGAGCTGCGCTCCGATCTTCCGGAAGCGCTTCCGGAGAGGGGCAGCCCCGTATATTGCCGCGCGCCATGCCCGAGCCCGCGCGGTCCTGTCTTCGGGGCCACCCACCGCACGCGCCGGCCCACCCCGTTCCCCGCTTCGCGGACGCCCGGTCCGCCCACTCCCTGATGACGAAGCCCCGCGTCTGGTTCAACGGCGAGCTCGTGCCCCACGAGGACGCCACGATCCACGTCCTCTCCCACGTCGTGCACTACGGCTCCTCGGTGTTCGAGGGCATCCGCTGCTACGACACCGACCGCGGGCCGGCCGTCTTCCGGCTCCGCGAGCACATGCGGCGCCTGATCGGCTCGGCACACATCCACCGGATGAAGGGCGACTTCGCGCTCGACCAGCTGTGCGACGCCGTCGTGGAGACCGTCGCCGACAGCGGGCTCGACGCGTGCTACATCCGCCCGATCGTCTTCCGCGGGCACGGCCCGATGGGCGTCAACCCGCTCAACAACCCCGTCGTGACGGCCGTCGCCGTGTGGGAGTGGGGGCAGTACCTCGGCGAGGAGGCGCTCGCGGCCGGCGTGGACGTCCAGGTGTCGTCGTGGAACCGGCCCGCCCAGAACACGCTGCCCGCGATGGCCAAGGCCGGCGGCAACTACCTCGGCGGGAGCCTCATCAAGATGGAGGCCATCCTGAACGGCTACAAGGAGGGCATCGCGCTGACCGTCGACGGGTACCTCTCGGAGGGCTCGGGCGAGAACCTGTTCCTCGTCCGCGACGGCGTGCTCTACACGCCCACGTCGACGATGTCTATCCTGCCCGGCATCACGCGGGACGCCGTGCTGACGCTCGCGCGCGAGATGGGCGTCGAGGTCCGCGAGCAGGCGCTCCCGCGCGAGGCGCTCTACCTCGCCGACGAGCTGTTCTTCACCGGCACGGCCGCAGAGATCACCCCGATCCGCTCGGTGGACCACTACACGGTCGGCGAGGGCCGCCGCGGGCCGCTGACCACCCGGATCCAGGAGGCCTACCTCGCGGCCGTCCGCGACGCATCGGACCCGCACGGGTGGCTCACGTTCGTCGACACGGCGACCGCCTCGGGCGACTCCGCGGCCGTCGAGCAGCCCGAGATCGCGGGCTCCTGACCGCAGCTGGCAGACCCCGGCGGGGCACCCTCCACGGCGAGGGTGCCCCGCCTCACGTTTCGG
>JANPJI010000523.1:0-2538 GCA_031425425.1 Rubricoccaceae bacterium | reverse complement strand
CTGGGCGGAGACGCCGGTGGCGAGGAGCGAGACGAGACCGACCCGGAGTACGCGCATGACGCCGCAGACGATTGGAGCACGCAACGTACGTCGTCCTGCCGTCCCGTCGTCCCGATTTTCATCGGGGTCCGCGCTACGCCACGACCGCCTCGGCGAGGCGGTCCAGCACGCCGGCCCAGTCGCCGTCGAACACCTCGACGGGCACGCCGCCGAGCGCAGCGGACAACTCGTCGGTCGTCCGCATCCCGTCGCGGTTGTCCAGGAAGAGGCCCTCGAAGTTGACCACGTCCGGCGGCAGCAGCACGAGGTCGCCGATCTCGCCGCGGTCCGCGAGCGGTCCGAGCGTCGCCTTGAGGCTCTTGAAGTTGAGCAGGCCCGACACCGTCACCGAGTCACCGAAGAGCGTGTTCTCGCAGGCGACGACCTGCACGCCCAGCCCGCCGACGGTTTCGAGGACCGGGCGGACGCGCCCGTCGAGGAGCGGGGCCGTGAGCGTGCCCGTGGCGAGCGTGACGCGCTTCGGCGAGGGGAGCGCCTCGGGGAACGCCTCGGACTGGAAGGCCAGCTCGTTGAGGAAGTCGCGGCTCATGCCGACGCCGTTCTCCATCAGCGGGAAGCCGTCGTAGGCGTCTTCGTGGGGGAAGTCGAGCCCGGCGAGGAGGTACACCTCGTCCGAGAGGTAGACGAAGCCGCGGCCGAGCGTCGCGCGGAAGCGCGCCTGCCAGCGCTCGACCTGGCGGACGAGCATCTGCGCCTCGGGCGGGCTCACGAGGCGCAGCTCGGCGAGCTCGCGGCGGTGCCGCGTGAGGCCGATCGGGACGATGCTCACCGAGACGAGCTGTTCGTGGAGTTCGGACAGGTCGAGGACCGTGCGGGCCAGCATCCCGGCATCGTTGTGACCCGGCACGAGTACGATCTGCGCGTGCAACTCGATGCCGTTCGCGGCAAGAAAGCGGAGCTTCTCCATGAGCCGGTCCCGGATCGTCCGGTGCCCCATCATGCGCGCCCGCGCCGCATCGTCGGTGACGTGGACCGAGACGTAGAGCGGGCTCAGGCGCTGCTCGACGATGCGCGCGATGTCGCGCTCGCGGAGGTTCGTCATGGTGATGTAGTTCCCGTAGAGGAACGACATCCGGAAGTCGCCGTCGCGGAAGTAGAGCGTGTCCCGCAGACCGACCGGGTTCTGGTCCACGAAGCAGAACACGCAGTCGTCGCCGCAGGTCTTGATCCGGAACTCGTCGAGGTCCGCCCCGAGGGGCTCGTCGGGCTCCTTTTCGACGGTCTGCTCCTCCATGCGCCCGCCGCGGCGCACGCGCAGCACGAGCGTCTCCTCGGTCGTCTTGAACCGGAAGTCCAGCTCGTCCTCGACAGCCTCCCCGTTGACGGCGAGGACCTGGTCGCCTGCGGCCCACCCGAGGCGGGCGGCGATCGAGCCGGGGTCGACGGAGGCGATGCGGACGGACACGGCAAGGACGCGGTTTGGGACCGACAAGAACGGGCACGGGCCGGACGTGCTCCTTGGCCGCGTGTGAACACTGCGGGCGTTCCTCGTGGGTGGAGAGAACGCGAATGTCCAGAATCGGCCCGGTACGGCCGGCGGCGAGTGACCACGCTATGTCGTTGACGTGTGGCGCGACCGTCTCAACGAGCGGGACTTCAGGCAGCGAGCGTGACCGGTCACCGTAGACTGTTTCCTATCAGCCTGGTCTAATCTGTCACCCATCAGCCCGGCTCATTCCCACGGCGAGGCGAGTGGTGGACCGCTCGCAACGACGCAAATAAGAGCCCGAGCGTAATCCACCACCAGATACCCAGCACCACAGGCCCAGCGAACAGGCCGAGCACAAGCGAGAACGCGCCCATCCACGACGCGAAGGCCGTTCCACCCGCCCCTATCGTCAGCACGACGGACGTCACGGTGAACCCGAGCCCGAGCACGACCGCGGTAGGAACCCAGAAGCCCAGCCACGCTCTCATGACGGCTCGGCCTTCCCGTGGCGGTAGAGCACGAAGGCGGCCATGACCAGCGCGACGGTCTGGACTACCGGGACGAGTGCGTTGACGAAGGCAAGCAGGGCGTGCCAGACGGTCCCGTACAGAAAGGCGAGGGCGGGCGGCATCTCGACTTCCGGAGAGAAGGCAGGAATGATGGAGGACGCCTGGCCGAGTGCGTTGAGCGCGCTGTAGACGTAGGCGAACCAGACGAGGTAGACGAGACCACGTGCGGGCCGCGTGCCGACATACCCCGCGAGCGTCTCCCGGAGCTGCCCTTGTCGCTGCGCCAAGACGATCCCTATTGCAGCGATGACGAGGAGCCCTGCGATGGCTCCACCCCAGATGTATCCGTTGTTGTCGTTCATCTGGAGGGGCGCTAGGCTGTTGGAAACCACATAACCATTGGTACAACGGCCGACAAGCCGCGATGAAGCGGAGAGGTCCGGTACGACTCCCAAAGTAGCCTGCGCCTCGACGATGGCCCCGCGTGAGCCTGCCCACGACCGGGCGAGCGAATTTGCAATCGTCTCAGGTCGGTCTCGA
>JANPJI010000522.1:0-2072 GCA_031425425.1 Rubricoccaceae bacterium | reverse complement strand
CTGACGCTCGCGCCCGAGGCGATCATGGCGCGGACGACGACGGCCGCGCAGGCCAAGGCGACGGCCGCGCCGCGCTTCGTGCTCCACGTCACGACCGGCCGCACGACGGCCGGCGAGGGTACGGTTGTGACCGAGTTCGCGCTCGCCGCGCCCGCCCCGAACCCGACGGCGTCCGCAGCGACGATCACCTACGACGTGCCCGAGGCGACGACGGTGACCGTGGCCGTGTACGACCTGCTCGGCCGCCGCGTGGCGGTTCTGGCGCAGGGCGACGTCGCCGCCGGCCGCCACACGGCGCGCGTCGAGGCGGGCAGCCTCGCCCCTGGCGTGTACGTCGTCCGGATGACCGCCGCCGGTGGCGGAGCCGGAACGTTCGCCGCGACGCAGCGCATGACGGTCGTCCGGTAGCCACAGGCCAGCCCGGACAAGGGACGCGTGCGGCGCGGGGCTTCGGCTCCGCGCCGCACGCGCGTTTCCCCACCCCGTCGCTCGCTCGTCGCCTACGCCTCGGCCGCGTCGCCGCCGGTGAGGAGGTAGAGGACGGCCATGCGGACCGCGACGCCGTTCGTGACCTGGTTCAGGATCACCGCGCGGTCCGACTCTGCGACCTCGCCCGCGAGCTCGACGCCGAGGTTGACCGGGCCGGGGTGCATCACCCACAGGTCCGGGTTCTGGTCGAGGTGCTCCACGCGGAGGCCGTAGCGCTCGTGGTACTCGCGGAGGCTCGGCATGAGCGGGGCCGCCCCGCTGGCCTGCCGTTCGAGCTGGATCCGGAGCGCCATCGCGACGTCGCAGCCGTCGAGCGCCTCGTCGAGGCGGTCCGTCACGCGGACATCGAGCCCGTCGGCGAGGGCCTCGATGCCGACCGGCATCATCGTCCGCGGCGCGCACAGCGTCACGCTCGCGCCGAGCGCGCAGAGGCCGTAGACGTTCGAGCGCGCGACGCGGCTCGCCGCGATGTCGCCGATGATGGCCACGCGGAGGCCGCGGAAGTCGAAGTCCGCGAGGCGGCCACCCAGTCGTGGCACGTCGAGGTCTGAGACGGTCAGCGCGTCGAGAAGCCCCTGCGTGGGGTGCTCGTGCTGGCCGTCGCCCGCGTTCACGACCACGCCGTCGATGCAGCGCGTGAGGAAGTGGGCGGCCCCCGCCGAGCGGTGGCGGATCACGGCGACGTCCACCTTCATCGCCTCGATGTTGCGGGCCGTGTCGCGCAGCGTCTCGCCCTTCGAGACCGACGAGCCGCTGGCCGAGAAGCTCATCGTGTCCGCCGAGAGACGCTTTTCGGCCAGTTCAAACGAGAGCCGAGTCCGGGTCGAGTTCTCAAAAAAAAGGTTGCAGACGGTCACGCCGCGGAGGCTCGGGACACGCTTGATGGGCCGGTCCAGAATGTCGCGGAACGACCGGGCGGTCTGGAGTACGAGGCGGATCTCGTCGGCGGGCATTCCGGCCAGGCCGAGCAGGTGACGGCCCGACAGTCGGGAGGCCGGCTGGAGTGAGGAGGGGGTGGAAGGTCTCTCGTCCATCGGGTGTCGCTGCTTCGTGATCCGCATTCCCTCTCCCCTTCAGCCCTCCACGAGCCACACGCCGTCCGCCCCGTCCACCTCGGTCATCCGCACGCGGACGAGTTCGCCGGGGGCGGTCGGGACGGTCCGGCCCACGAAGTCCGGCGCGACGGGCAACTCGCGGAGGCCGCGGTCCACGAGCGCCAGCAGGCGGACGGCGGCGGGCCGCCCCATGTCCATCAGCGCGTCGAGCGCGGCGCGCGTCGAGCGGCCCGTGTACACGACGTCGTCCACGAGGACGACGAGGCGGCCGTCGAGGGCAAACGGGATGCTCGTCTCGCGGGCGACGGGCGGCGCGCCGGGCCGCCGCGCCGCGGCCCCGAAGCCGCCGACGTCGTCGCGGTAGAACGTCGCGTCGAGCACGCCGAGCGGGAGGCGGACGCCCTCGAACGCCTCGATCCGGTCGCGGAGCCGGCGCGCGAGGTGGACGCCCCGCGTCTGGAGCCCCACGAGCGCCGCGCGCTCACCGGCGACGCCGAACTCCTCGGCGACCTGGCGGGCCAGCCGGTC
>JANPJI010000521.1:0-1890 GCA_031425425.1 Rubricoccaceae bacterium | reverse complement strand
GGCGCTCACGGCCCAGGCCGGCGCCATCCGCACGGCGCTGACGGCCCCGTGCACGGCGGCCCCGGCGCTCGCCCCGACGCTCGCCGCGAAGGCCGACGGGGCCGTCGCCGACGGGCTCGGCGCCGCATTACCCAAACCGTCGAGCGGCCGCGTGACCCTCCCGTTCGGGCTCGCCGAGGCCGCCCACGTCCGGCTCGCCCACAACGACGCGCTCGGCCGCGAGGTCGCCGTCCTCGTCGACGCCGTCGTCGAGGCGGGCGCGCACGAGGCGGCCCTCGCGTCGTCGTCGCTCCCGGCCGGGGTCTACCTCGTCCGGATGACGACGGACGGCGGGCTCGCCCAGACCCAGCGGCTCACGCTGCTCCGATAGACCACAGACGAGGTGGGGCGCCGCTCTGGTGGGAGCGCCCCCGCCCCGTGATCTGGCACACCCACCACGGCTTCCAACCCCACACCCTCTACGACCATGAACTGGTTCATCCCCCTCCGCCGCGCCGTCTCCCCTCCCGCGCCTGCGATCCCCTCCCGGCGCCGGTTCTTCGCCGGGGCCGGAGCCGTGGCCGGCAGCGCCCTCTTCGCCAGCCCCGCCTGGGCCAGCGACCTCGGCATCGAGCCCGGCACACTCGTCGACGCCCAGGGGCGGCGCCTCAGCCGCGCGCCCCTGGCGACCGAGCCCTACATCGGAGAGATCGTGATGTACGGGTTCAACTTCGCGCCCCGCGGGTGGGCGCATTGCGACGGGCAGACCCTCTCCATCGCACAGAACACGGCGCTGTTCTCCCTCCTCGGGACGACGTACGGCGGCAACGGCCAGACGACGTTCGCGCTCCCCGACCTCCGCGGGCGCGTCCCGCTCCACCCCGGTCAGGGTCCGGGGCTCTCCCCCCGCGATCAGGGCGAGGTGGGCGGGTCCGAGGCCGTCACGCTGACGGCGGGCCAGCTCCCCGCCCACAACCACGCGCTCCCGGAGGTCCAGGTGCGCGGGACCGGCACTCCGGCCGTCGGCGCGACGACGGGCGGGGCTCTTGGAACGGCGACGACCTCGGCGGCCGGCGGCGGCCAGCCACTCCCCAACCTGCCGCCCTACCTCGGCCTCTACTACTCCATCGCGCTCGAAGGAATCTTCCCCCCGCGCAACTAGCCGCTGGGCTTCTCGACCTGCTCGCCCCAGCCCCTCAACGCCATGTACCGGTCCCCGCTTCGCTCCGGCCTCGTCGCCTTCCTCCTCCTCGTCTCGGCCCTCGGCGCGCGGGCACCCGCCGCGCAGCCGGGCACGCTCGACGTCTCGGGCACGACGGTCGGGGCGCCGACGGCCGCCCTCCCGCTGTTCGGGTCCACCCCCGGGGCCTGCACGCTCGCGCCCGACCCCGAGCCGTACGCCCCCACCTCGTTCACCGTCACCCCGAACGGGTCGTACGCCGTCGGCGTGGTGGAGCCGATCAGCACGATCCCCGGCACCGACGACACGATCCTGCTGGTCTACGAGGGCCCGTTCGACCCGACCGACGCCTGCGCCCGCTTCGTCGGGATCGGGAACGCGACCGCCGGGAGCGGCCTGACGGTGACGCTCGCCGCGGCCAACGGCTACGTGCTCGTCGTGGCCGGCTTCTTCGGGACGCAGGACGCCTTCACCGTCCGCATCACGGGCCCGGACGGAAGCACCATCACCCCCGGCGGGTCGAACGGGCCACCCGTCGCCAACGCCGGGCCGGACCAGTCCGTCGCCGCCGGGGGCGCCGGGACGGCCTCGGTCACCCTCGACGGCTCGGGATCGTCGGACCCCGACGGCGACGCGTTGACGTACGCGTGGACCGAGGGCGCCTCCGAGATCGCCACCGGGGTGGCGCCCACGGTCGACCTCGCGGTCGGCGCGCACACGCTCACGCTCAC
>JANPJI010000520.1:0-4238 GCA_031425425.1 Rubricoccaceae bacterium | reverse complement strand
AGCGGCGGGCAGGACCGCGCGCAGAGGCCGCAGGCGACGCACCGCGGCCGGCCCTGCTCCTCGACGAGGACGGGGCGCCCGCGGTACGAGTCCGGCGGGTACCACTGCTCCTCGGGGTACTCGAACGCGTAGCTCTCGAGGCTCATCTTAGAGGCCGAGTAGCCGAGCCCCTTGAAGATCTCCGGGAGGTAGAGGCGCTCCCAGAAGTTGAGCGTCCGCTCGTTGGGCTGGGCGGAGTAGACGGGCGTTCCGGGCATCGCGGGGCGTGTTCTGCGTGTGGGCAAGCTACGCTGGGCCGCGCGCCGGGTTCGCGCGCTTCCCGTCAGAACGGCCGCACCTCGCCGGCCGTGCCGGGCTCAGGCGGCATGCCGTGGCTTGTGACGAACGCCGTCCGCTCGCGCGACCCGACGACGGCCCCGCCGAGCGCACCCGGGAGCGTGGCGGACGCCCCGAAGAGTGTCCCCATCCGGAGAGCAAACGGGAGCTTGTGGCAGTTTCCGACCCCGAAGGACGACTCGTCGCATGCCCCCCAGTCGCTGTCTTGGAGGTCGGCCGCGACGACGGCGCTCATCACGACCGCCGTGGCGACGCCCGTGAGGGCCGCGCCCTGCCACGCGCCTCGGCCGCGGCGGACACGCTCGACGTAAACGATGTCCGCCGTCGCCGCCCGCTGGAGGATCCCCGTAGCGGGGTCGATCCACGTCGTGCTGTCGGCGTCGAGGCGCAGCGCGCGAGCGTGGACGTACTGCCCGCTGGCGAGCATCAGCCGCGCCGGGCGCGTCTCATAGGTCCGGTTGACGCGGGCGAGGCCCTCCGGGTCGGGCGCGAGCGTCCGCGTGGACGTACAGCCGGTCGCTGCGAGAACGGCGAGGAGAAGGAGGCGCATCGGATTCATAGGCGGAGGAAGCCCGCGGCAGGATCGCGAATCACAGAGAGCCGACCGAGAGCATGAACCGGAACCCGGCCGTCGAGAGGTCGGCGTTGCCCTGCCCGTACAGCTCGACGCCGACGCCGACGTTCGGCCCCAGCCCGACGAGCCCGTGGACGCTTCCGTACACGCCGGGCAGGAACCGCGCCGTCTTGTCGAGGCGCCCGAGGGAGTCGAGGCGGGACAGCGCGACGCGGCCGACGGACGGGCCGGCGACGACCGCAACGTGGAGCGGGCCGGAACGGGCTGCCGCGCCGAGGGCGACGTGCGCTTCGATCACCTCATCGCCGCGGCCGAACAGTTCACCCGAGGCCGTCGTGCCAACCTGAACGACGGCGGAACGCGCCCCGACCGGGGCGTAGATCTGGGCGCTGACACCGACGAGCCCGCCATTGCGGCCGCCGTTCGAGCTTCCCAGTCCGAACGACGCCCACGACGGGCGGGAGGTCTGGGCGGATGCTGACGCGGCAAGGAGGAGGAGCGAGGCGAACACCGAGAGGCGCATCGGGAGAGAGGAAGCACGTGACGCAAGATCAGGCTCGCCCGCATATCGCGCCTGATGCACCTGCACTACGCCCGCACGAGGCCATTCTCCCAGGCCCACGCGACCGCCTCGCGGGCCGTCCCCACGCCGAGCTTGGAGTAGACGGCCGCGAGGTGGTTGCGGACCGTGTTCTCGGCGATCCGCAGCCGCCCGGCGATGGCCCCGTTGTCGAGCCCACGCGCCATCGCGACGAGCACCTCGTGCTCCCTCCCCGTCAGCGGCGAGAGGACGTCGGGCCGGCGCGGGATGGGCACGAACCACCGGCCCTCGCCGCGGTGGACTGCCAGCACCGCCTCGCGGACGACGTTGGGGTGCTGGTCTTTGGGCAGGTACCCCGCCGCGCCCGCGTCGAGGAGGCCGTGGACGGTCGCCGAGTCGTTGAACGCGCTGAGGGCCAGAATGCACGGCGCGCCGGGAACGCCGCGGAGGGCGAGGGCCACCTCGGGGCCGGACATCACCGGCATTTGCATGTCCAGCAGCAGCACGTCCGGCTGAACGTCTGCCACGAGGCGCAGCGCCTCGCGCCCGTCGCTCGCCTGGCCGACGACGGCGATGCGCCCGCCTTCTTCGAGGGCGACGACGAGGCCGGCGCGGAACACGGGGTGGTCGTCGGCGACGACGACGCGAACCGAAGGTCGCGCAGCAACGGGGGTCTCAGGCATCGGAGGGCTCGGCAGGGACGAGAGGGGGCCGGGTAACCCCGGCAGGTGCGCCTGCTCCGGCCCGGACGGGGATGCCGAGCGCGACGCGCGTCCCGCCGAGCGCGCCGGGGGCCACCGAGAGCGTCGCACGGAGGAGGTCTGCGCGCTCGTGCATCCCGAGAAGGCCGAAATGGCCGCGCGCGGCGTAGTCCATCGGCGCGCCGTCCGGCGGGCCGACGCCGTCGTCGTCCACGACGAGCGTGAGCGTCTCGTCGCCGCCCCCCCCCGCGGCGGATTCGAGGCGCAGCACCACGTCGACGCGGCTCGCGCGGGCGTGCTGGACGGCGTTCGAGAGGGCTTCCTGGGCGATGCGGTAGAGCGCGAGGCGCCGCTCGTCGGGGAGCGCCTCGGCGAGATCGCGGGCCGCGTCGGTCACGGCGAAGCGAACGTCGAGGCCGCCCGCCGCGGCGCGGTCGGCGAGCGACGCGAGGGCCGCAGGGAGCCCGAACGCGTCGAGCGCGGCGGGCCGCAGCCGGTCGCACAGCGCCCTCAGGTCGCCCACGACGCCTGCCACGGCGACCCGCGACGCCTCGTTTCCGGTCGGCCCGCCGAGCGCCATCTGGACCGCGCAGAGGTCCTGGACCGGCCCGTCGTGGAGTTCTCGCGCCACGTGTGCCCGCTCGGCCTCGCGGGCCGCAGCGAGGCGGTGCCGGAAGGTCCGCCGGAGGCGGGCGGCGCGCCGCGCGCGTCGGTCCCACACGACCGCCCCGGCGACGACGGCGAGGAGCCCGACGGCGAGCCCGCCGAGGGCGAGTTGACCGGCCGGTACCTCGGTTGCGAGCCGGACGACCGAGCGCTCGTCCACATCGAGCGCGAGCGGGACGCCGGTCGCCTCCAGCGTGTCGGGCACGAGCGCGCCCTCGCGGGCCGCCCGGCCGAGCACGTCCACGAACGCGCGGTACGGGATCGTCACGCGGGGCCGCCCTTCGGCTCCTTCGCCGATGACGACATCGCCGCCGGTGACGACCTCGAAGTACACCAGCCGCCCCTCGCTCTCGACGTAGCCCGACGCGCGCGCCGCCTCGGCCGGCACGGAGGCGTCCTGTGCCCGCGGCGCGGCCACGGCGAGCGAGGCGAGCAGGACAGCGGCGAGGCGCACAGCGAACACGTGGGTGTCCGACCAAGCTAGGCGCTCAGCAAGGCCACGATATGATGCAATCGGACCAGCCAGGACGCCGGGACCCGCCGGCCGGCCTCCATTTTTCCACATGCCGACACACGGGTGGCAGGGTGCGTGCGTAGCTACCGGCCCCCTCACCCACCGGATGCACGGCCATGAGCACGACCACGCCCGACGACGCAACGCCGCCCTCACAGCGGATCGACGAGCGCATCGACGCCCTGGCCGACTGGCGCGGCGCGGCCCTCGCCCGCCTCCGCACCCTCATCACCGGGGCCGACGCCGGCGTGACCGAGGAGTGGAAGTGGCGCGTCCCCGTGTGGTCGTGCGACGGGCTGATCTGCACCGGCGAGACGTACAAGGACAAGGTCAAGCTGACGTTCGCCCGCGGGGCCGCACTCGACGACCCGTCGGGCCTCTTCAACGCCAGCCTCGACGGCGGCACCCGGCGCGCCATCGACGTCCACAAGGGCGATCCCATCGACGATGCGGCGCTGACGGCCCTCGTCCGCGCCGCCGTCGTGCTGAACCGGGCCCGCTGACCGCCCCGGCCTACTTCTTCTTGAACGAGAGCGTCAGCGGGACGCCCGAGAAGCCGAACGCGGCGCGGAGCTGGTTCTCGAGGTAGCGGCGGTAGCTCTCGCCGATGCCCTCGGGGTGGTTGCAGAAGAACGCGAAGACGGGCGGCGCCTCGCGGACCTGGTTCGAGTACTTGATCTTGACGTACGTCCCGCGGTACGTCGGCGGGTGCTGCGCGCCGACGGCCTTCTCGACGGCCTCGTTGAGCTCCGGCGTCGGGACGCGCTTCTCGCGCTCGGCGTACACCTTCAGGGCCAGGTCGAGGACCTGCGTGGCGCGCTGGCCGGTGAGGGCCGAGACGAACACGACCGGCACATAGTCCATCATGCCCAGCTTCTCGCGCATCGAGCGCTCCCAGTCGCGGGC
>JANPJI010000519.1:0-1923 GCA_031425425.1 Rubricoccaceae bacterium | reverse complement strand
CGACGCCGGCGGCTTCACGGAGCCGGTCCTGCTCACGACCACCGACCCGGTCCTGATCGCCAACACCTTCCCCGACCCCGACGGCTACACGTTCTTCGTCTTCGCCGACGACACGTTCGGCGGCGGCACGCGCACGGTCCCGTTCGACATCGACCCGACGGGCCGACTCCTCCCAGGCATCACCGACGCGCCGCTGACGGTCCGCCTCGCGGCGATCTCGCAGCCGCTCTTCGAGGCGTACGGCCAGACGCGGGCCGCGGCCATCGACCGCGACTTCGCCTTCGCCGAGCCGCTGAACGGCGTCACGAACGTCGTCGGCGGGTACGGGCTCGTCGGGGCCGCCGCCATCGCCGAGGTGCGCCTGCCGGCGCGGAGCCGCTAGAAGTCCAGCCGGACGCGGACGTTGAGCGTCCGCGGCGTGAGGCGCGTCGGGACGGCGAGGAAGGTCCGCCGGCCGCTCGTGTTCTGCTCGACGTAGGACTGTGCGACGACGTTGGTCTGGTTGAACACGTTGAGCACCTCGACCGTCGCGCGCATCGCGAGCGCGCCGCCCGAGACGGCCGTGCCCACGCGCAGCCGCTTGGTCGCGCCGAGGTCGAACCGGATGTAGCTCGGCAGTTCGCGCTCGTTGCGCGGGCCGGGCTGGAAGACGGTCACGTTGCTGATGACGTCCGCCACGGACGGGGCCGTGGACGGGATGCCGGTCCCGTAGAGCGTCCGGATGTGGAGGGTCCACGTGTCGTCGCCGGGGACGTAGTCCTGGACGAAAAACGTCAGGTTGTGGCGGCGGTCCGTGGGGCGGCGGACCCAGTCGCCGCCGCCGCGGCTCTCGAACTGCGCCTGGGCCTGGCCGAAGGCGAGCACGCCCGCGGCGTCGGTCCCGAAGTCGGCCCGGTCGGGCGCGAAGAAGCGCTCGCGCGTGAACAGGAGGCCGTAGTTGACCCAGCTCTCCAGGCCCGGCACGAGCTCGCCTCGGAGCTGGACGTCGAGCCCGCCGGCGTATCCCTCCGAGTCGTTCTCGCCCGCGTAGTCCACGCGGATGTTCTCGACATCGTACGAGATGAGGTTCGTGAGGCGCTTGAAATACGCCTCGGCGCGGAGGCCGAGGCGGCGCGACGGAAAGAACCGCTCCAGCCCGACGACGGCCTGGACGGCCCGCTGGCTCGCGATGTCGCCATCGAGAAGCTGCCCGACGGTCTGGCCGGGGGCCGGGTCGCCGCGGAGCTCGCGGTACGTCGGGGCCTGGTGGTAGACGCCGAGCCCGGCCGTCACCGTCGTGAACGTGTCTGCCCGGAAAACGGCGCTGAGGCGCGGCGAGAGCGTGAGCTCGGAGTTGTACTCGAAGTAGTCCGCCCGGAGGCTCGGCACGAGCAGCAGGCGGCCCGCCCGAACGGCGTCCTCGACCCAGAGCGCGCCCTGGACCGTGTTCAGCGGGGCCGAGTCGTTGATGGCCCGCACGACGACGGTGTCCGCGAGCCCGGCCGCGGTGCGCCCGGCGACGGTCGTCGTCTCGAAGAGGCGGTCCGTGAAGCGGAGGCTGCGGGCCTGCCAGCCGACCTCGACGCCGTGGCGGCGGCCCGCGTTGAGCAGGTAGCGCCCCTGGGCCGTGAAGACGGTCTGGTCGATGGCGTTGTTGGCCGTGTCGCGCTGGGCGGTCGTCCCTTCGAGAATCCGGTCGAACTCGGCCGGCGGGCCGTCGGGCGCCTGCGGGCGGCGGAAGAGGCTGGAGCGGCTCACGACGCCGAGCGTCTCGAACTCGTCGGTCTGGAACACGGACAGGCGGTGCTCGGCGCGGACGCGCCCGAGCGTGCTCGAGACGAGCAGCCCGCCGAAGGCGATGTCGTAGCCGTCCTCCTCGAGCCCGCGGAAGTCGATCGCGACGGTGCGGACGAGGTTGGGGAAGATGCCGAACGTCGTCTCGCG
>JANPJI010000518.1:0-2664 GCA_031425425.1 Rubricoccaceae bacterium | reverse complement strand
TCCTCACCGGCGACGCCGAGACGGCCGCCGAGGCGGAGATCGTGGCGACCTACGCGCACCTGCTCCAGGCCGACGTGGTCAAGGTCGGGCACCACGGGTCGCGGACGAGTTCGTCGCTGCCGTTCGTTGCCGCGGCCTCGGGCGTGCCGCCAGGCACGAGCCTCGTCTCGGCCCGGACGCGGGGCACGGCCCCGGCGTACGCCGTCGTGTCGGTCTCGCGCCGCAACCGCCACGGGCTGCCCGACGAGGAGCCGGTGACGCGGTGGCTCGTCGCCGGGGCGAGCGTGCTGCAGACGGCCGACGAAGGAGCCGTGTGGCTTCGCTCCGACGGCGAACGTGTCAAGCGCGTGGACTGGCGCGCGGGGGACCGGTGACGCCACAGCGCAGGTTCCTCAGCACGAGGAGAGGCCGGTAGACCGGGACAGACCGCACAGTCTCGGACTGGTCTATATCAGATGGATCACAGCCGGTCTACCGTGGTCTAGCCCTCCTGGCCTCTGGGCCGGGTTCTCCACGCCTCTTGGTTCTTCTCTTTAATAAGTAAGGAAAGAAGAGGTAGTAGTAGAGCGTGTGGACATGGGGACAATCCGATTTGCCCCCGGCCAACCGCCGCCGCGTGGACAAGTGCCCGGTCTGTCCACACCGCCGTCCACATCGAGAGGCCTCGCCGATGTCGCGACAGCGCCCGTGCGCGGCGTTCCGGGTCCGGCTGTCCACGTGTCCACGTCTGTCCACACCGAAGCCTCCGGCCTAACCCGCCCGCGCGTCCACAGCGGTGCGGTGTGTGCAAGCCTGGCGGAATGCGGGGAGGCGTCGGGGTTGACACCGGGGGGCGGAGGGGCAGTCCCGGCAGCGTCCACACGCGTCCCCCGCAGAGGTCTGGTTGTCCACACCGTTCTCCACGGTGTGGACAGCCTTTTCTGGCGCGTTTTGGGGCATCGCCGCGGCCGATTCGCCTCGACCACGCCGGGGCTCCGGTCACGCGCCGGGCTTGCCGAGCAGCGAGAACATCTTCTTCTTGTACGTCTCGACCCCGGGCTGGTCGAACGGGTCGACGCCGAGGAGCGTCCCGGAGACCGCGACGGCGTGCATGTAGAAGTGGAGCAGCCGGCCGACGGTCTCGGCGTCGAGGCGCGGCAGCGTGAGGGTCCAGTTGGGGACGCCGCCCTCGGCGTGGGCGTCCGCCGTGCCGGCGTAAGCCTGCTCGTTGACGAAGCCCATCGGCTTTCCGGCGACGTAGTTCAGCCCGTCCGCGTCGCCCTCCACGCGCGGCGCGCGCGGCCCGCGGTCCGCGTCGTCGATCCGCAGGAACGTCTCGACGAGCGTCCGCTGGCCCTGCTGGACGTACTGCCCGACCGAGTGGAGGTCCGTGGTGTACTGGAGGACGACCGGGAAGAGGCCTCTCCCCTCCTTGCCCTCGGACTCGCCGAAGAGCTGCTGCCACCACGCGCCGATGCCCTTCAGCGACTGGTCCATGACGGCGAGAATCTCCGTTTTGTAGCCGGCTTCCTGCAGGAGGAAGCGGTCGCCGGAGTACAGGAGCGCCGGGTGCGAAGCGTCGGCCGTGAGCGTCTCGCGGGCGTCGGCGACGGCTCCGTAGAAGAGGGCGCGGACGTCGATGCCGGCTGCGGCGATCGGGACGAGCCCGACGGGCGTGAGGACGGAGAAGCGCCCGCCGACGGAATCCGGGATGACATACATCCGGTAGCCCTTCTCCTTCGCGAACTCGTAGAGCGTGCCCCGCGCGGCGTCCGTCGTCGCGATGATGCGCCGGTCGGCGTCGTCGAAGCGCTCCTCCATGAACGCGCGCGCGATGCGGAAAGCGAGGGCGGGCTCCAGCGTCGTGCCGGACTTCGAGATGACGTTGACGTAGACGCTCTTGCCGTCGAGGTGCTCGAAGAGGCGGGCGTGGTACTCGGGCGAGAGGCTGTTGCCGGCGAAGAGGATCTCGGGTCCAGTGTAGCCGAACGCCGGCGTGAGCGCCTGAACGACGGCCTCGGCCCCGAGGTAGCTACCGCCGATGCCGATGCACAGCAGGACGTCGGCGCGGTCGCGGATCTCCTCGCCGAGCGCGGCGACGGACTCCAGGAGGGCGTCGTCGGGCGTCAGGAGCAGATCGCGCCAGCCGAGCATCTCGGGGCTCCGCGTCGTGCCGTCGAGGACGCGGCGGTGGGCGTCGAAGACGCGGGCGTCGAGCGCGGCGCGGTCGCCGGGCAGGTCGGCGAGGAACGGGAGGACGCGGGAGCGGTCGAGGGCGAGCGGCATCGGCGGGGCAGGAGCGTGAGCCGCCGGTACGCCGCTGCGGGTCCGATGTGCCGGCGGCGTTCCGTCGGGCGCGCGTGCCGCGCCGACGCCGTGCGACGGCGGGACGCGTCACGAGCCCACACACATGCGCAAACCGCCCCACCCCTACCGGTGCCGCAACACGAGAGAGCAGAGCCCGGGCACCGGCACGGCTACTCCCCGCGGAGGTCGCCGTACAGCGTGTGCGTCCGCAGCTTGTGGGCGAGTTCGAGCGCGCGCCGGAGCCGCGTCTCGGTCCGCTTCGCTCCAGTGACGTAGACGGCCATCGAGCGCTGCCGGCCGGGCGTGAAGCTGAAAAAGCGCGCGGCGGCCTCGTCGTCGTCTGCCAGGACGGCCTTGAACTCCTCGCCGAGGTCGACG
>JANPJI010000517.1:0-3594 GCA_031425425.1 Rubricoccaceae bacterium | reverse complement strand
CTGCCTCGACGGCCGGAGTCCGCGCGTGTGGTGGCGCGCGGACTCCGGCCACAGGCGGGGCGGGAGCGGTAGGTTCGAGCACCTCTCCGCCCTCGTCATGCCCGCCGTCGTCCCCTTCGAGACCGCTGCCGCGATGTTCCGCGGCCTCGCCGCCCGCTACGCCGGCACCGGCAAGGCCGCCCTCGGCTACAAGGACCGCACGACGAAAGCGTGGACCGACGTCTCGTGGGACGCCCTCGCGGCCGACGTCCGCGCCCTCGCCGCGTTCCTCGTCGCGAGGGGCGTCGAGCCCGGCGAGCGCGTGGCCGTGCTGAGCGAGAACCGCCCCGAGTGGGCCGTGGCGGACTTCGCGACGCAGATCTCCGGGGCCGTCAACGTCGGCATCTACCCCACGCTGCCCGCGCCGCAGGTCGCGTCGATCCTCCGCGACAGCGGCGCGCGCGTGGTCGTCGCCTCGACGGCGATCCAGGTCCGCAAGGCCGTCGCCGCCCTCGCCGAGTGCCCGGACCTGGAGATCGTGGTCGCGATGTCGACGCCCAAGCGCGGCGCGACGCCCGGCGGCGAGGTCCTCACGCTCGACGCCGCGCTCGCCGAGGGCCTCGCGGCCGGCGCGGACGTCCACGCCGCCGTCGAGGCGCGGGCGCTGGCCGTGACGCCGGCCGACGTGTCCGCCCTGATCTACACGTCCGGCACGACGGGCGAGCCCAAGGGCGTCGTGATGACGCACCGCGCCCTCATGGCCAACGTCCACGCGGTCCACGCGCGGATCGACGTGTTCGAGAGCGACGTACACCTGTCGTTCCTGCCGTTGAGCCACGCCTTCGAGCGGACGGCCGGCTACGCGACCATCCTCTCGGGCGGCGCGCAGGTCGTCTACGCCGAGAGCACGGACACCGTCGCCCGCGACCTCCCCGAGGTGCGGCCGACGCTGATGGTGTCGGTCCCGCGCCTGTTCGAGAAGGTGCACACGGCGATCCAGAAGTCGGTCGCCGAGGGCGGGGCCGTCAAGCAGCAGGTCTTCGCGTGGGCCGTCGGCGTGGGCCGGGCCGTCGCGGCGCGGCGGCGCGCGGGCGACGGCCCGGGCTGGCTGCTCGGCGCACAGCACGCGCTCGCGGACCGGCTCGTGTTCTCGACGCTCCACGAGAAGCTCGGCGGGCGCGTCCGCTTCGCCGTCTCGGGCGGGGCCGCCCTGCCGCGCGCCGTCGGCGAGTTCTTCGAGGCCGCGGGCGTCCACCTGGTCGAGGGCTACGGGCTTAGCGAGACGGCCCCCATCCTCGCGGCCAACCCGTTCGAGGCCCCGCTCGTGGGGACCGTCGGGCACGTCTTCCCCGGCGTCACGGTCGCCATCCGGGACCTCCACTCGGGCCGGATCATCGGCCAGCAGGCCGGCGACGACTACCCGAGCGCGCTCACGACCGGCGCAGGCGAGATCCTCGCCAAAGGGCCGTCCGTCATGCCGGGCTACTGGAACAAGCCAGAGGAGACGGCCGAGGTCTTCGACGCCGATGGCTGGTTCAAGACCGGCGACGTCGGGCGGTTCGAGGGCGGCTACCTCCGCATCACGGACCGTATCAAGCACATGATCGTGACGCTGGGCGGCAAGAACGTCTACCCCGGCCCGATCGAGGAGCGCCTCAGCGCGTCGCCGCTCGTGGACCAGGTGATGGTCGTCGGCGAGGCGCGCGAGTTCCTGACGGCGCTCGTCGTGCCCGAGGCCGAGGCGCTCGCGGCACACGCCGCGGCGAACGGCTGGACGCTGCCCGCCGACCCTGCCGACTCGCCCGAGGTCCTCGCCCTGTTCGAAGCGCTGATCCGGGAGCAGGCGCGCGAGGCGGCGAGCCACGAGAAGGTTCGCGACGTGCGCCTCGTCGCCGAGCCGTTCTCGGTCGACAACGGGCTCCTCACGCCGACGATGAAGCTCAAGCGCAAGGCCATCGAGGCGCAGTACGCCGCGCTCGTAGACGAGATGTACGCGGTCGAGGCGTAACCGCCCGAAGGGCAATCTCGCGTGCCCGGCGCAAGAGGAGGTGGATGGCGCGCTATCGTCCCGGTAGCCCCTCTCCTTCGTCCGATGCGCCTTGCGTCCCTGCTCGTCTTGCTCATCGCCGCGCCCGCGCTCGCCCAGCCCGTCCCCGGTGCCTGCACGCTCGGCCGCGCCGAGGGCGTCCTCGACGTCGGCGACGTCCGCGCGGTCGTCTTCAACACCGGAGGCCTCTTCTTCGGCAACACCACCACCGACGGAAGCGGCTACATCGTCCCGAAGGGATCCGGCCGCTCGCCCCTCTTCGCGGCCAGCCTCTGGCTCGCCGGCACCGTCCGCGGCGACCTCCGCGTGGCCGCGGCCAGCTACAGCAACAACGTCTTCCGGCCCGGGCCGCTCGGCGACGACGCGCGGCCGGTCGACCCGGCCGACTGCTCGGCTTACGACCGCATCTACACCGTCTCGCGCGGCGACATCGCGGCGTACTACGCCACCGGCCGAGCGACAGCCGACCTCCAGGACTGGCCGGCGCACCTCGGCGCGCCTGTGCTCGACGGCGACGGCGACCCGGCGAACTACGACCTCGCCGCCGGCGACCAGCCTGCGATCCGTGGCGACCAGACCGCGTGGTGGCTCATGAACGACGTCGCCGGACCGCGGACAGCCTTCCAGACACCGCCGCTCGGCGTCGAGGCGCGAGTCGAGGCATTCGCGCTCGCCGAGCCGCGGCTGAGCGCGGTCACATTTTACCGGTACACGTTGACCAACCGCACGGCCGAGGCGATCGACTCGGTTCACGTCGGCCTCTTTACAGACGCGGACCTCGGCGGCGCGGCCGACGACTACCTCGGATCGGACACGACCTCCGGAATGGCGTACATGTACAATTGGGATAACGACGACCAGGTGTACGGAATCCCACCGGCCGTTGGAGTGCAGGTCGCGAGCGGCCCGGTGGGCCTGCCGAACCGACGCGACGACGACGGCGACGGCACGGCCGACGAGCCCGGCGAGCGGCTCCGAATGACCGCGACGAGCCCTCTGAGTGGATCGGGGCCGACGGACGATCCCGGAAGCCCAATGGAGATTTACAACCGGCTCAAGGGACTGTGGAACGACGGATCCGTGATCCGCGAGCACGGCGACGGGCATGAGGAGACGCGAGGGGCAATCACGACGTTCTCCTATCCAGGCAACCCTGCTTTGCGTGCGTTCTGGAGCATGTACAATCTGGGTCCGGGGCTCCCCGAGTATCCGGCCGGAGATCAACGCTTCCACACGAGCACCGGTCCGTTCCGCCTCGCCGCGGGCGCGTCCGAGACGGTGACGTTCGCCATCCCGTTCGCCCTTGGCACCTCCAACCTCGACTCCGTGACGCGCCTCCGCGGTCTCGCCGTGGCCATCCGCGCCGTCACGCAGGCCGGCGGATTCGAGCCCGTTGCCGTCGAGCGTCCGACCGACGGGGCGCCGTCGGACCTCGTGCGGCTGGGTCCGCCGACGCCCAACCCGTTCACGGCCCGCGCGGTCGTCCGCTACGACATGCCCGCCGGCACCCCGCTCCGCGCCACGCTCCACGACGTGCTCGGACGCCGCATCGCCGTGCTCGCCGACGG
>JANPJI010000516.1:0-7820 GCA_031425425.1 Rubricoccaceae bacterium | reverse complement strand
GAGACGCATGGTCGGAGGGTGCCGGGGAGAGGGCCGCGGTCAGTTCGAGGCGACCGCGGCGGGCGCCGGGGTGGCCGCCCGGCCCGCCGTCGCCGGCGTGGCGGGCAGGGCCCGGGCGCGGTACGGGCGCATCGCGCCGGTCTGCCCGGAGTAGACGTTCGGATTCTCGGCTCCGGTCGCCTCCAGAATGCCCACCGTCCCCTTGTGGAAGGCCCGGAAGAGCGCGTGGTCGACGAGCGTGTACGAGCCCGGCACGTCGATCACGAAGTCGACCATCGCCGAGCCGCCCGGCGGGACGATCGTCGTCTGGACGTTGCGCTGGCTCACGAGCGTCCCGCCCTCGCCGTAGACGTTGTCGAACATCTCGCCGATGAGGTGGAAGCTCGAGGCGAGGTTCGGGCCGCCGTTGCCGACGAAGAACCGGACGCGGTCGCCGACCTCCGCCTGGAGCGCGTTGTCGCCCGTGAGCGAGCCGACGCGGCCGTTGAAGACGACGTACGCCGGGTCCTCGTCGACGGCCCGCTCCTGGTCGAACGGCTGGAGGCCGGCCTCGCCCATGTCGCCGGCCGTGTAGAATTCGCTCTGGAGGATGTAAAACTCGCGGTCGACCGCGGGCAGGCCGTCTCTTGGCTCGACGAGGATCAGCCCGTACATGCCGTTGGCGACGTGCAGCGCGACCGGTGCCATCGCGCAGTGGTAGATGTAGAGGCCGGGCTTGATGGCGCGGAACTCCATCGTCGCCGCGTGGCCCGGGACGACCATCGTCGCCTCGGCTCCGCCGCCCGTCCCGGTCACGGCGTGGAGGTCGATGTTGTGGGGGACCGTGCTCGTGGGGTGGTTCTTGAGGGTGAACTCGACCATGTCGCCCTCGCGGACCCGGATGAACGGGCCGGGCGCGTTTCCGCCAAACGTCCAGAGCGCGTACTCGACGCCGTCGGCGAGCTCGCGGACCACCTCCTGCGTCTCCAGTTCGACCACGACGCGGATGGCGTGGTCGCGCGTGATCGGGGGCGGGACGTTCGGGGCCTGCGTGAGTACGGCCCGCTCCGTCCCGGTGATCTCCGGGAGGTACAGCTCGGGCGGGTCGCCCGACCCGGCGTCGCCGGGCGCGGCGTCCGCCTGGCACGCGGCGAGGCCGACGGCGAGGGCTACCGCCGAGGCGGCCACGGCGAGGAAGGTGCGGGGGACGTTCATGGAAGTGGAGGCGGATCGAGGGCCCGGCGGCCCTGAAAGGAGAGAGTCCGGTGGACACCTGGACCCCAAAAGGGATTTAAGACTCTTTTATCTTCAAACGGAGTGCGGCCCCTCCTGTTCTCCTCGCCCGAGCGAATCACCGCATCTT
The DNA here is from genome assembly GCA_031425425.1 of Rubricoccaceae bacterium. Taxonomy (GTDB): domain Bacteria; phylum Bacteroidota; class Rhodothermia; order Rhodothermales; family Rubricoccaceae; genus DASVSE01. Next base: position 6,478 of record JANPJI010000516.1, on the reverse strand, counting down.
CGAACGGAACCGTCAGTCTGCTGTCGTGAACGCGAGGCGGTAGTCCTGTGCCCGGATGCTCGCCGCCGTGTCGGCGAGCGTGACGGCTCCGAACATCTGGCCGATGCGCTCGCGGGCGGGCATCCACTCGTGGTGGAGCGGGCAGGGCTTCCGGTGCCCGCACCCTGGCAGCCCGAGGACGCACTCGGTGAAGATGTCCGGCCCGTCCATCGCCAGGACGATCTCCTTGAGCGTGATCTCGCCCGCTGGCCGGGCGAGTGCGACGCCGCCGTTCGGTCCGCGGAGCGCCCGCAGAATGCCGGCCTGCGTGAGCGTCTGCGCGATCTTGGCCAAGAACGGGGCCGGCGTCTTCAGCGCCTCACTGATCTCTCGGACGGAGGTGTAGCCGACGGTCTCGACGGAGGCGAGGCAGAGCGCGGCCCGGATGGCGTATTCGCAGCTTTTCGAGAGCAGCATAGACTTAATCAGGACAATGAAGTCCGAATATACGTGCGGGCCGCAGCCGGAATCCAGGGGCCGTCGCCGAGTGCCCGACGCGTGGCCCGAGGCCGACGGCGGGGAGCCGGCCCGCAGCCGCTACCGGCTGTCCTCGATGGCGGGCAGAGCGGGCGGGCGCGACGCCCCGGTCTCGTTGCCGGGATACCCGAGGCGGAACGCTACCTGCGGGAACCCGCCGCCGAGGCGGCCGGCCAGGCGCGCCCGCAGGCTCTCCACCTCGACGGGCTGGTTGATGAACGACGCGCTCACGCCCCGGCTGGCCGCGGCGACGAGGGCGTGAGCCATCGCCCCCCCGGCCGTGAGCCAGTCCGCCGGCCCGTCCGCCTCCGTCGCGACGACGCCGAGGGCCGGGGCGGCGCGGGCGAGGTCGCTCTTGTGTACCGCGACGGCGGCCAGCGGCGTCCGCAGGTCGGACCGCCGGTCCCACTCGCCCTGGACGGCGTCGCGGATGCCGTCGGGGCGCGGGTCGGTGTCGGAGCGCAGCCAGGCGCGCAGGTCGTCGGCGACCGCCGGGTCGAAGCCCTGGATGGCGACCCCCTCCTCGACGAGACGCGCGACGCCGACGCGGTCCTTCCACTCCGTGAGCACGTCGAGGCGGGCACCCTCCACCGATGCGGCCTCCACCATCTCCCGGACAACGTCCGCGGGGATGGCCGCGTCGTTGAAGGGGTGCCGGTGCGTGTGGCGGACGCTGAGGGCACGGAACAGGTGGTCGTCGGCGTGCGGCGGTTCGGGCACGAATCGGACGGTCGCGAGCCAGTCCGGGTCGCCCGGCTCGGGAAGAACCTCGACGAACGATGCCCAGCCGGCGTGGCGCGCGGCCGTGCGGAGGTAGAACAGCGCAGCCCCACAGCTCACGGTCAGGTCGCGGCCGTCCGGGTCGAGTGCCAGGAGCTGGCGCGACCGGTCGGCGTGGATGTGCACGGCACCCTGGTCGACGACGAACCGCCAGGGCCGGGTGTTGAGGACACTCGGTGCGCGGACGACGTGCTCCAGGAGCCTGTCGATTTCGGCATCGGACGGGGGAGGCGGGAAAAGAGCGTTCACAGGCGTGCCGGAGGTGCAGGGTGAGGCTACAGACCGGGCCTGTGGCGTCGCGCGCGCGGTCCCCCACACCGCGTGCCGGGCGCGGCCGCTCGTCTCTGCCGGGGATCCCCCCACAGCCGGGCGGGGGCCGCACCGCCACGCCGCGCCGGGATCGGCCATGTGTACCCGAGGGCGGGCGGGACCACCTTGTAAGACGCTCCCGCGGACACGTCCGCGCCCGCTGCGTCCGCCCGACGCCGCGCCGGTTCCGCGCCGGATCCCCACCGGACCCTTCCCACTCCGTCCATGATCGCTCTCCAGACCCTCCTCTTCGCCACCGACGGCTCCGCGAGCGCCGAGCATGCCCGGCCCGTCGCCGAGCGGCTCGCGGCCGAGACCGGCGCGGACCTCCACGTCCTCCGCGTCGAGATCGTCCCGGTCCTCGCCCACGTCGAGTTCCGCGCCGTGCCGACGTTCGACACGGTCGGGCTGACCGAGGCCGACGTCGCGGCCGACCTCCACCTGCCCGCCCCGCCGGAGGCTCCGGCCGGCCGGACGGTCGAGGCGGCGCGGCGCTGGCCGCACGTCGGCGAGGCGATCCTGCACTACGCCGCCGACGTCGGAGCCGGGCTCATCGTGATGGGCACGCACGGGCACAGCGGGTTCAACCGGCTCGTGATGGGCAGCACGGCCGAGTACGTCCTCCGGCGGTCGCTCTGCGCCGTCCTCACGGTCGGGGCTGAGGCAGACGCGGATGCCCGCGGGTTCGTCCTGTGCCCGCTCGACTTCTCGGCGCGCTCCGAGGAGGCCCTCGCCGTCGCGGCCGACCTCGCCGCGGCGCGCGGCGTGGCGCTGCACCTGCTGCACGCGGTCGAACCGGTCGTGATGCCGAGCCCGTACGGCCTGCTCGTGCTGCCGCCCGATGACTCGGCGCGGGTCGAGCGTGCGCGCGAGGAAGTCGGGCGGGTCGTGGCCGACGCCATTCTGCCGCCCGTCGCAACGACCGTCGACGTCCACGTCGGGTATGCCGAGCACGAGATCCTCGCCGCGGCCGTCGGGGCCGGGCTCGTCGTCCAGTCGAGCCACGGCCGCCGAGGCGCCGCGCGCGTCTTCCTGGGGAGCGTCGCCGAGGCCGTCGTCCGCGAGGCACCGTGCCCGGTGCTGACGCTCAAGGCGTCCGGCGTCGCTCTGCACCGTCCCGACGCCGACGCGCTGGACCGGGCCGCCCCGCTCCTGCGCGCAGGCTGGGCGGACGCGCTCGACGGCCTCTCGAAGCGGGTCCGCGACGGGCGCTGGACGGTCGGCGTCGAGGTCGTCTCGCCGGAGCTGGAGCCCGGCGTTCTCCTGGCCCACCAGCCGTTCGTGGGCGCGAGCTACGACGCGCGCGCCGACCGGATCGACGTGCTGACCGAGGGCGGCGCGCACCGGATCGAGCGGCCTCTCGCCCTGCGGATGGTCGACGAAGATGGCACGACGCGCCTCGACGTCGTCCGCGGCGACGGTGCCCGCGAGCGGATCACCGTGCGCCAGACGCAACTCGCCTGAACACAGATGGAGATCCCCTCGCCCCCGTACCGGACACTCCTCCTCGCGTCCGTGGCCCTGTTTGTGGGCCGGCCCGCGGCGGCGCAGGCCGTGTGGCCGGCCGGCCCGAGCACGTACGCCAATGATGCGACGACGCTCGTCGTGCTCCCGCACCAGCAGGCCGCGCTCGGCCTCACGGACGGGCAGGTCGCCGCCCTTCGCGAGCTCTCGCGGCACTGGCTGGACGAGGTCCACGACGTCCGCGGCGACCTCCGGGCGCTCCGCGAGGCCGTCCACACCGTGCTCGGCGCGCAGGGGCCGGACGGGCCGGCAGACCCTGGGGAGGCGATGGCGCTCTTCGCCGACATCGACAGCCACGAGGCGGAGGTGCGGGCCGTGTTCCGGGAGGGGGCCGCGGCCGCCCTGGCCCTGCTCACCGACGACCAACGCACGCGCTGGGAGCGGACGCTGGCCCGGGCGATGGAGGACGCGGGCGGCCCGGTCCAGCCGCCGCCGTGACATTCCCTGCCGGCCGTTCCCGGCCGCGTGGCTCGCGCGTCGGCGGGCACCGGGCGCGGCACGCCCGTCCTTCCCCCCCCAGACCTCCCACGAGCATCCATGAACCCCGTCCACATCCACCTCCTGCTCAACCACGTCCCCATCCTCGGCGTGCTCTTCGGCACACTCGTCCTCCTCTACGGCCTGCTCCGCCGCCGCGCGGACGGCGTCCGGATCGGACTGGCCACCCTCGTCCTCGCGGCCGTCGTCGCCATCCCCGTCTACCTCACGGGCGAGGGGGCCGAGGAGGCCGTGGAGGGCCTGCCCGGCGTCTCCGAGGCGCTCATCGAGGAGCACGAGGAATCCGGCGAGGCCGGCTTCATCGGGACGGGCGTGATGGGCGTTCTGGCCGCGCTCGCGCTCGTCGCTGGCCGGCGCGAGTCGTCCCAGGTCGGTCCGCTGCGGTGGGCCGTGGCCGCGGGGGGGCTCGTCGCCTTCGGGTGGCTCGCCTACGTCGGCTCGCAGGGCGGCCAGATCCGCCACACCGAGATCCGCGGCGACGTCGGGGCCGGCGGCACGTCCCAGGCCGAGGACGCGCTCGTGTCGCCCAGGCGAGCGGGCAACGAAGAGGCTCACCGAGACGACGACTGACCTCCTGCGTACGGACGCCGGGACCCCTTCGACACGCTCACCTTCGACCGCCGGTGCGGGACCGCCGTTGTGACCCGTTCTCTATGACCGGTTGCCCATAGCCGCCTTCGCGAACGCCGACTCACTGACGTCATCCGAGGGCCGTCTGCGGCCGCGTGCGCCTCGTAGGCCCGGCCAGATTCTTCTTCTTCGCCTGGCCGGCATCCAGCCGGTCGCCGCAGGCCGCCTTCCACAACCGATGATGCGCGCTCTCTCCGCAGCAACGCTCGCCATCGCCCTGCTGTCCATCTGGACAGTCGGGTGCCAGGCAACCGATCCGCCTCCGGCAGCCCCCGGCTCTGGTCCGGCGGCGACCTCAAGGGGCGGCATCGTCCAGGAGGCCGGCCGGATGTACCTCGAACTCGGCCGAGAACGGGACGGCGACCTGTCGCTGTACGTCCTCGACGCAGATGGCCGTCGCCTCTCCGTCGCCGGCGTCCGCGGCTCGACGGCCGTCGTTCGGCACTCGGCGACGGAGTCGGTCGAGGTGACGTTCTTCCCGATCGGACCGGCACTGGTCGGGCCTCTCCAGGCCCGGTGGACGTCCTTCACGGCGACGGTCACGGTCCCCTACGACGGCGACGTGCTCACGGCCGAGTTCACGGTTGGCGACGGACGCAGTGGCGGAACGTGACAAGGCCAGCCTGTACGGGCGCTCACTCTCAGACCCCCTCTCGATGACCCTCCCACACAGCGAACGGCACCGGACCGGCCGGATCGGGTGGCTCCGCGCCTCCGTCCTCGGGGCCAACGACGGCGTCGTGTCGGTCGCGAGCCTCGTCGTCGGCGTCGCGGCCTCCGGCGCGCCCCAGGGCAGCATCCTCGTCGCCGGCGTGGCCGGGCTCGTCGCCGGGGCGATGTCGATGGCGGCCGGCGAGTACGTCTCCGTGCAGTCCCAGGCCGACACCGAGCGGGCCGACCTCGCCCGTGAGCGGGCCGAGCTGGCGGCCGACCCCGAGGGCGAGCTCGACGAACTGGCCGGGCTCTACCGCGAGCGCGGCCTCGACGACGAGCTGGCGCGGCGCGTCGCCGAGCAGCTCACGGCCGGCGACGCGCTCGCGGCCCACGCCCGCGACGAGCTCGGCATCACCGAGGCGCTCCGGGCGCGGCCGGTCCAGGCCGCGCTGGCGTCGGCGGCGGCGTTCGCCGTCGGGGCGGTGCTTCCGCTCGCGGCGGCGCTCCTCGCCCCGGCGTCCACCGTGAGCGTCGCCGTGGCTGCAGTGACGCTCACGGCACTGGCCGTGCTCGGCGGCGTCGCCGGGTCCGTCGGCGGGGCCAGCGTCGTGCGGGGGGCCGTCCGGGTGACGTTCTGGGGCGCGCTCGCGATGGCCGCCACGGCCGGCGTCGGGGCGCTCTTCGGGACGGCCGTCTAGAGCGGCGCGCGGGCGACGCGCCGATCGCAGAGGCGAACAGGGATTCCCTGCCGGGGATTCCCCCGCACCTGTGCGCGGCGCGGACCGCCGCCCGGCGGAGGGATCGCCTGCGGTCCGCCGCGGACCGTCGCGCCCACCTTGTGCAGGCCCTCCAGACGCGCCGGTCCTCCGGACGCGCCGGACTGCCCTCCCGGAACCCGCTATGATCACGAGACGGCAGTTTCTGGCCACGACCGCAGCGGCGAGCCCGCTCCTCCTGACGGGCTGCGCGCCGGGCGGCCTGAGCTACGACGAGGCGGTCCGGGCGACGTGGCACCCGGCCGCGCACGTGTCGCCGGGCCACGGCGTCCGGCTCCGTGAACTCGTCCGCTACGCGACGCTCGCGCCGTCGAGCCACAACAGCCAGTGCTGGACGTTCGCACCGCACATGGGTGGCGTCACGATCCGGCCGGACCTCTCGCGGCGGCTGCCCGCCGTCGACCCGGACGACCACCACCTCGTCGTCTCGCTCGGGTGTGCCGCCGAGAACCTCGCGCAGGCCGCGCTCGCGGACGGTCTCATGGCGACTACCGAAATCGCCCCCGACGGCACCGTGACCCTTGCGCTGGAGCCGACGCGGGCGCAGGCGACCGACCTGTTCCGGGCGATCCCCGAGCGGCAGTGCACGCGGACCGAGTACGACGGGACGCTGCTTTCGACCGAGGAGTTGAAGCTTCTGGAGCGCGCCGGCACGGGCGCGGGCGTCCACGTGCGCCTGCTCACCGGCCGGGTGGACATGGAGCGCGTGCTCGCCTACGTCGTCCGCGGCAACACGGCCCAGATGGACGATCCCGCCTTTGTCGAGGAGCTCAAGGCGTGGATCCGCTTCG
>JANPJI010000515.1:0-2473 GCA_031425425.1 Rubricoccaceae bacterium | reverse complement strand
CGCCGGGGCGCGGACGCCGGGGCGCGGACGCCGGGGCGCGGACGCCGGGGCGCGGACGCCGGGGCGCGGACGCCGGGGCGCGGACGCCGGGGCACCATCTGCCGCGAGGCCGTCCGCCGCCACGCCCCACCGTCGCCCCGTACCTTTCCGGACGCACCGCCTCCCCGGATGACCCGACCCGCCTCTGCCCTCGCGGCCCTCGCCCTCTTCGTCTTCCTCGGCGCCTGCGCCCGCGGCCCCGAGACGCCCCAAGAGCTCCTCGCGCAGATGCTGGCGCGCTACTCTGCCAACCGCGGGGCCGTCGGCGGGTTCGTCGTGACCGGCGGCGGGGCCGAGGCCACGCACGGCGCGCTGCCCGACAGCACGTCCGAGCTCGCCCCGCCAACCATCGCCCCGGTCGGCGGCGAGCAGCCGAGCGGCGAGGCGCTGAGCCTTCTCGCCCAGCACGTCCCCAACGTCCGCCTCCTCGCCGAGCGCCTGCGCACGGCCAACATGGAGGGTCCGCGCGACCTCCGCGGCCACCGCGTCTACATCCTCACCGGTGCGCCCGAGGCGCCCGGCGCGCCGACGCTCTACGTCGTCGTCGACGCCGAGACGTTCGACGTCCGCGAGATCGAGCAGTCCGTCGCGGCCGACACTCTCGCCCGGCCGCTTGTCACGCGCCTCCTCTACGACGACTTCCGGACGGCCGACGGGCTGACGCTGCCGTACCGGGTCCGCCAGATCAACGAGGGCGTGGACCAACTCATTCCGCAGACGGAGCGGATGGTCCGCGGCGGGCAGCTCTCCGTGTCGCGCGGCCAGATCGAGCTGCTCCCGCCGGGCCGCGAGCGCGAGGAGCGCCGCGCGGCCATCGACCGCGAGCTGCGGCTCTACACCGACGGCGTGCAGGAGACCGACCTCCGCGTGGACCGCGTCCGCGTGACGCCGCGAAGCCGTTAATCTGTAGGAGGTGGCGGAACCCTCTGCGGGTAGGGCGGGTGAATTGGCCCTTGGAACCCGTCTCGTTCGGGGCTAAGCTTTCGTTCGGCACCACATGCCGCACATACCTTTTTCCTCTTCTCGACCCTCATGATCTCCTTCCGTTACGCTGCGCTCGCGCTTCTCGTGACCGGCGCGCCCGCGATGGCGCAGAACCTCCTCGACTACGCGCCCTACGTGGCCCTGCCGGGCGAGGCGTCGCAGTCCCGCATCCTCCGGGACTCCATCATCTACGACACGGGCGACAACAGCGCCCAGTTCACCATCGGCTACGGCTTTCCCGGTGGCTCCGCGACCCCGACCGACCCGGATGAGGCGCGTGCCTTCCAGTACGTCGCGGTCGTCAAGTTCGACGTTCCGGCCAACCGCACGACCCCGTTCGCCCTGACGGGGATGCGGATCCGCTACCGCACGAGCACGGCTTCGGGACCCGCCTCGACGCCGCCCCGCGTCCGGTATGATGCGGACGCACCGCCGATCGTCTCCGTGTTCCCGGGCGACGCCCCGATCGTGGTCGCCTTCGGCGACAGCACGAGCGCCGTCGGCAACGTCTTCCAGGGCGACATGCCGTACTCGACGGCCCTCGGCGCGCCGTCGACCGTGGACGGCTATCGGGCCCCGATCACGCAGCAGTTCCTCGTCAGCTTCATCCCCACCGGCCAGACGACCGTGCCGCCCGGCCTCATCTTCCAGCCCGGGCAGTCGTTCTCGATCCGGGTCCAGTTCTTCAACGTTCCGTTCCCGATGCAGATCGAGGCCGGGAGCAGCGCTGCCGTCACCGGCCACAGCCTGTCGGCCCCCAACTCCGGGCTGGCCAGCTACGGGCCGATCGACATCGTCCAGTTCAACGGGCTCAACGTCGCCGATACGCCCGCTGCCGACGGGATCGAGGACAACTGGTTCATCCGGGCCCTTTCGGACGACGCGTTCACGACGGCGGGCGAGGACGAGGCCGCCAACCGCGCCGTCGCCCTCGGCCGGCCCACGCCGAACCCGGCACAGGGCATGGTCGAGCTTCCGTTCGCGCTCCGCGACGCCGGCACGGCCCGCATCTCGGTCTACGACGTGACCGGCCGTGAGGTCGCGCTCGTGGCGGACCGCACGTTCGGCTCGGGCGGCCAGTCGGCCGCGTTCGACGCGTCGCGCCTCGCGGCCGGCGTCTACGTCGTCGTCCTGGAGGCGAACGGCGAGCGCGCCACGCAGCGCCTCTCGGTCGTCCGCTAACCCGGGCACCGCATCGGCGTCGCGCCGGGCCTCCGCCTTCGGGTGGAGGCCCGGCGCGTTTTTGTGGACCACCGCGGCGCGGCGCGCGTTCGGGCCGCTCACCCACACCACGCCCCGATGAATCTCACCGACGCCGTCGCCGTCGTCACCGGCGCCAGCGAGGGCATCGGCCGCGCCATCGCCGCGGCCCTGATCGGTGCCGGCGCGACCGTCCACGGACGCGCCCGCTCCGAGGCGCGCCTCGCCGAGACCGCCGCCGCCCTCGGCG
>JANPJI010000514.1:0-1760 GCA_031425425.1 Rubricoccaceae bacterium | reverse complement strand
GGCGGCCGGGTTGGCACACGTCACCGCGACGTACGCGCAGGCGATGTCGTCCTGGAGCCCCAGGAGCGCCCACCCACTGCGCGTGTCCGGGAGCCCCGACCGGAGCCGGGACGCGTGGTCGCTGAGCGTCTGCTCGCCCTCGATGCCGTTCCGCACGGTCACCGCGCGCCCGCGGTAGCTCCCATCGATGGAGGGAGAAACCGGCACGCCGACCGCATTGGTCCGGGCCGTGAGACCCAGCCCGTACGTCTCGGCGATCCACGCGAGGTGCCGCGTCGCTCTCCGCCCGTTCCACCGGACAACGAGCACGAGCGATGCGGCCAGCGCGGCCGACAGGAGCACAATCAGGGCGATGACCATGGCGCACGTCGATCTCAGACGAATGCAAGAGTACACACCGGGACTGGAATCTGCCCCTGCCTACGGATTCGGCGTCGGGCCGGCGGTCACGTCGCCGCGGCGGCGACGCCCGGCGGGTCCGCGTCGGGGTACGCCGGGTCCCACAGGTGTCGGCCGAGGTCCACACAGCCGTCGGCTGTGAACGCGACGCCCTCGGCGCGGAGGCGCTCCTCCATCACGTCGGGCGTCTCGAAGTGGACCCGCCCTGTCAGCTCGCCCGCCCGGTTGACGACGCGGTGGCACGGGACGGCCAGCGGGCCAGCGTCCGACCGGGCGACCATCTTGAGCGCCCAGCCGACCGTCCGCGCGCTGCGGCCCATGCCGAGGTGCCGCGCGAGGTGGCCGTACGTCGAGACGCGCCCCGGCGGGATCCGGGCGACGGTCTCGTAAACGCGCGCGAAGAAGTCAGGCCGGCCGGCCGGGGCGTCGGTCTCCATCGAGCATGAGGCAAGGACCGGGGTAAACTAGCGGTCCGCCGTCCCCCGCTCCGTGACTCGCCTGTCCACCCTGCCCCGCCCCGCTCTCGCCGACGCCTTCGCCGACGCCTTCGCCGAGGCGCTCACGCGGCACCTTCCTGGCTTCGACCACGGCCGCGTCCGCCGCGACGTTCCGCTCGCGCCGTTCACGACGTTCCGCATCGGCGGCCCGGCCGACGCCTTCTTCGAGCCGACGACCGCCGACGAACTGGCCGCGGCGCTCGACGCGGCCCGCGAAGCCGGCGTGCCCGTGTTCCGGCTCGGCCTCGGGGCCAACATCCTCGTCGGCGACGGCGGCTTCCGCGGGCTCGTCGTCCGCAACCGGGCCGCCCACATCCGCATCGACGGCACGCGCGTCGTGGCCGAGAGCGGCGCGCTCGTCTGGCCGGACCTCATCGAGGCAACCGTCGCGGCCGGCCTCTCAGGGCTGGAGCACTACGCCGGCATCCCGAGCACGGTCGGCGGGGCGCTGTGGCAGAACCTGCACTTCCTGTCGCCGCCGCCGCTCCGCGAGCGGACGATGTTCGTCGAGGAAGTCGTCGCCTCGGCGGATCTGCTCTCGCCCGACGGTGAGCGCCACACCGTGGACCGCGCGTGGTTCGACTTCGGCTACGACTACTCGACGCTCCACGTCGAGCCGCACTCGGTGCTCGCGGCCACGTTCCAGTTGGAGCCGGCCGACGAGGCGACGCTGCGCGAGACGGTCCGTGCCAACCTCGAGTGGCGCGCCGCGCGTCACCCGCCGCTCGACACCGAGCCCTCGGCGGGCTCCATCTTCAAGAAGATCGACGGCGTCGGCGCGGGGCGCCTCGCGGACGGGTGCGGGCTCAAGGGCTGCCGCATAGGCGGGGCCGTCGTCACGGAGCGGCACGCCAACATCGTCGT
>JANPJI010000513.1:0-9294 GCA_031425425.1 Rubricoccaceae bacterium | reverse complement strand
GGAGCGCGGCGAGGTCGAACGTCCGGTCCGTCGTCCGGTTGAACACCTCGACCCATTCGTTCGTGCTCGGCTGCCCGGGCGGCGGGTCGAACATCACCTCGTTCACGACGACGTCGCGCGGCGCGGGGGTGTCGAACTGGCCGAAGAAGAACGTCGCGCTGGTGCTCGGCTGCGTGTTGCCCGCGAGGTCGGTGAGCCCGGCCGCCGCGTGGGTGAAGGTCCGCGGGCCGACGAACGGGGCCGCGAACGTGCGCGTCGCCCCGCCGGCCCCGCCGCCTCCGGGCTCCACGGCGACCGAGACGGGCGCGCCGCCGCCGCCGTCGACGGTGTACGCCTACGCATTCTGGGCCGAGGCGACGGTGACGGGCTCGGAGAAGGAGATCTCGACCGTCGTCTCGGAGAGTGCCGACGCGCCGGCGAGGCTCGGCGGGAGCGTGTCGGGCGTGAACGCGACCGTCGTGCTCGTCGTCGCGGTCGTGTTGCCGGTGGCGTCGCGGAGCCCGGTCGCCGTCACGGTCGCGTTGCCCGGAAGGGGAGCGGCGAGGCTCAGCGTGACCGTCCGCGCGCCATCGTATGCGGCAGCCGTGACGGTCGCACCACTGACGGTGAAGGCCGACGCGGTGACGGTCGCCGGATCCGCGGGTTCGTCGAGTAGGACGGTGACCGTTCGGCCGTCGGTCGAGGCGGACGCTGAGACGAGGACCGGGCCGGTCACGTCGGCTGCGAAGATCGAGTTCTGGCGCCCCGGCGTCCCGCGCGCCGGGTCCGTCGTCGTCCCGAAGTTGGACGCCGAGGTGCTCGGCCCGGCCGGGTCGCGGCGTTCGAGCGACGCGTCGGTCCCGCCCCACGAGGCGAGGTAGGGGACGGCGTCGAGGTCGGCCCCGCCGAGCGTGAGGCGGACCGTGTCGCCGGTGTTGTTGAGCGTCGGGAAGCTCGCGAGCGCGGTGAACGGGACGCCCGGGTAGGCGGCCGCGAAGGCCGTCCCGTTGGCGGCGAGCACGGCGAACCCGCCCGGAGCTACGACGAGCGGACCCGCGACCGCCGCCGACGTCCCGCCGCCACTGTCGACGATCCGGAGGCCCGCCAGGTCCACGGCCGCGCCGGAGCGGTTGACGACCTCGACCCACTCGTTCGCCGACGGCTGCGGGGCCGGCGGATCGTAGGAGATCTCGTTCACGACGACGTCGCCCGGTGCAGGTGCCTGGGCGCGGGCCGGGAGAGAGGCCGCGAGGGCGAGCAGGACGAGCAGGATCAGCCGGCGCATACGGTCTGGGGCGAGGAAGCTCGAAGGTAGACCGCATTCGCCCGGCCCGCCTTGGACTGCGCGAGGCTACGCCGTGCGCTCGGCGAGGTCGCGCAGGCAGGCCTCGGCCATCACGTCGGCGGCGAGCGCGAGGGCGCGCTCGTCGAGGTCGAACCGGGCGTCGTGGAGCGGGTAGCGCGTCGCGTCGCTGCTAGCGGTTCCCACGCGGACCATCGCGCCGGGGACGTGCTGTAGGTAGTACGCGAAGTCCTCGCCGCCCATGCTCGGCAGGGGCAGGTCCAGGACGGCCGCCCCGCCCAGGCGCGCCGCGACGGCCGCGCGTGTGCGCGCCGCCTCCTCGGGCGTGTTGACGACGGCCGGGAGGAGGTCCGTGAACGCAACATCGGCCGTCGCCCCATGCGCGGCCGCGATGCCGGTCGCGACGCGGACGACCGCGTCGCGGAGGGCGACGAGCGTCTCGGTGTCCACCGCGCGGACGGTGCCACCGAACTCGGCCTCGGCCGGGATCACGTTGAGTGCGTCGCCGGCGTGGAACCGGGCAATGGTGAGCACGGCAGGATGCCGGGCGTCGGTCACGCGGCCGGCGAGCGTGTAGAGTTCGCCCGCGATGCGCGTCGCTACGGCGACAGTGTCCACGACCTCATGCGGGCGCGCCGAGTGCCCGGAGCGCCCACCACGGACGGTGACGACGAACGGCGAGCACCCCGCCTGGAGCGCACCCGTTCGCACCCCGAACCGGCCGACGGCGATCGTCGGGTCCACGTGGACGGCGTAGACGGCCGAGAGCCCGTCGAGGACGCCGTCGCGGATCATCACGGGCGCGCCGGACGGGGCGCGCTCCTCGTTGGGCTGGAAGAAGATGCGGAGCCGGCCGCGCATCTCGTCGGCCCGCGAGCGGGCGAGGAGAGCGACGCCGCAGGCGATGGCCATGTGGGCGTCGTGCCCGCAGGCGTGCATCACGCCGGGCGTCTCCGAGGCGTAGTCGGCCCCCGAGAGTTCGGTGATGGGCAGCGCGTCGATGTCCGCCCGGTAGCCCACCGCAGGGCCGTGATCCGCGCCCGGAGCCGTGCCGACGATCTCCACCGCGAAGCCGGTCCCGGCGAGCGGCGGTCCGGGCTCGAAGCCGCGCGCCTCGAACCACGCCCGCAGCGTGGCTGACGTCTCGTGCTCGTCGAACCCGACCTCGGGCCGCCGGTGGAGGGTCCGCCGGAGCGCGACGAGGTCCGCGGCGAGCATCTCGGCGTCGATGGGCTCAGCGGGGGAGAGGACGGCGGCGCGCATGGGGCGGTGGCGTGTTACCGAAACGTATCGCCCGTCCCCAACGGCTCTGAACACGGCTCGGTGCCCACGAGACGCCCTGGTTTCGCTTGTGGGTGTCGTCCGGGCCGGGAGTTCACGCAGGCGGGAGCTCTGCGTGGCCGCCGTCGGGACAGGGGTGCCGGGCCGTCACGCGCGCCCGCCGACGCTCGTGCGGAGTTCGCCGGCGAGCATCGCCACGACATCCGGTAGGCGGCGCGTCTCGGCATACTTGGCACGCTGGCGCTCGTAGCTCGCGTTCGCTGCGAGCGCCTCGACGCCGCCGAGCTCGGCTGAGCAGCCGAGGCGCTCGGCGACGGGCGCGAGGCCGCGGACGAGGTCCGGGACGAGTTCGCGGAGCGGGCCGTGGTGGCCGTCGTTGTCCGTGATGATGTCCGCGTCGAGGCCGTGGCGGGCCGCCCGCCACTTGTTCTCGCGGACGATCCACGGCTTGAGCAGGCCCATCGGGACGCCCGCCTCGTAGCGCTCGCCGAGCACGACGACGAGGCACTGCACGAGGGCCGTGAGCGCTGCGATCTCTTCGAGCGTGCTCGGCGCGTCGCAGATGCGGATCTCGAGCGTCCCGAAGCCGGGGTGCGGGCGGATGTCCCACCAGATCTCGCGGACGGACTCGATTGCCCCGGCCCGTACGAGCGTGTTCATGAACGTCTGGAACTCGCCGTAGTTGTCGAGCCGCACCGGCAGGCCGGCCGTCGGCATGGCCTCGAAGATCTTGGACCGCGCCGAGGCCAGCCCGGTGTCCTCGAAGTCGATGAACGGGCTGGAGGCGCTGAGCGCGAGCAGGTGCGGGAGGTAGGTCGTGAGCGCATTCATGACCGCGATCGCCTTCTCGCCCGAGCCCACGCCGACGTGCACGTGGAGACCGTAGATGAGCAGCCGCCGCGCAGGCCACTGGATCTTGTCGACGAGGGCCTGGTAGCGCGCGTTGGGGAAGATCCGCTGGTCGCGCCACTGCCCGAACGGGTGCGTGCCGGCGCTCGCGAACGTCATCCCGAGCTCGTCGCCGAGCGCATAGAGTTCCTGCATCGATCCCCGCAGGTCGGCCGTCGAGTCGGCGACGGTGTCGCAGATGCCGGTGATGACCTCGATCGTGGACTGCGTGAGCTCCTGCTTGATGCGCGGGTGGTCGCCCACGCGGTCCAGAATCTGCGTCGAGCCCTGCTTGAGGTTGCAGGTCTGCGGGTCCAGAATCTGAAGCTCGACCTCGACGCCGATCGTCGGCGCAGGCGAGCCATGAAACGGGATCCGGGCGGGGGCGTCGGCGGGGACGGGGTCCATCGGGAGGCGGGGAGCGTCCCGGAAGGTACCGACCGGATGAAGAACCGATGATTGGATCGGGGGTCGGCTATCGGGGGAGCGCCCATCCCCCAAGTCTCATCCCCCGATGCCCGTTGGCCGGTGCCCGTTACCCGACGTGCTCCGGGAAGAGGTCGCGGTAGCGGCGGACCATCGCCTCGGCCTCCTCGGCGGACGTGCCGGGGTGCTCGCGGGCGAACGTGCGGCCGGCAACGGCCGAGTCGCCGGCGGCTGTGCCGGCGAACGTCCAGTAGGCATCGGCGCGGGAGAGGGCATCCTCGAAGGCGTCCTCGTCCGCGCTCGGGTCCACGGCTTCGAGGAGCGGCTGGGCGAAGAGCGCGCGCGCCTCGACGTCCGAGAGCGCATCCGGGCCGAAGCCGGCCGTCGTGGCGTCGTCGGCTTCGGTGCCGACGCGGAAGGCGGGGTGGTGGAGGAGCGCGTCGAAGTCGAGCGTCTCGTGGCCGGTCGTCTCGGCCGCCGTGATCTCCTCGGGGACCATCGCCTGCCAGTAGACGAGCGCGGCCTCGACGAGCCCATCGAGCGCCATCCAGTCGTCCTCGGACGGGTCCTCGCCGACGAGCTGCGCGGCGAGCGCCTGCCGCTTGTGGGACTGCTCCGCGACGGGCAGCGAGAGGTAGGCCCAGAGCACGCGCGCCGTCTCCAGCAGGGCGACCGTGTCGTCGGCGACGACGTCGGGGTCGGTGGCGAGCAGGAACGCCTCGGCGGGGTCGAGCTCGTAGAGCGAGAACAGGGGCTCGGCGAAGAGGGCGAGCGGGGCGAACTGGACGCCCGTCTCGCCGCCCGTGAGCACGCGTGTGAGGCGCGCCTTGCGCGTCGCGAACGCCTCGGCGGAGGCCCCGTCGAGCGCGGCCACGGTGGCCGGGTCGAGGTCTGCGAAGCCGTCGGGGCCGTGCGCGTTGAAGTCCGTGTCGAAGTCGAAGTCGTCGAGGTCGCTCATCGGGCGGGTCTGTGTCGTGTCGATAGCTAGACGCCGGTCGCCGTCTGCGGGTCCCACCGGGCCGAAAACGCAGAGTTCTGGAGGGCTGCTGCGATCCGGCCCGCCTCGGCGGCCGGGTCGGCGCTGAGGCCGGTCCGGACGGGTCCGGCCTGGAGCACCGACGAGCGGGTCGCGACGAGCCAGTGGAAGCGCTCGGACGGCGGCAGCACGCCGAGCGGGCCACCGGCCGCGCCTCCGGCGGCGACAGCCACGACGCCGCGGAGGGCGTGGGCGAGCAGGGCGGCGTCGAGGCCCGGCCACCGCGCGGCGAGCGTCCGCGCGAGCGCGTCGGGGTCGGCGACAAGGTGCAGTGCGAAGACGCCGGCACGCCGCGCATGGAGCGCGACGCCGACCGTCTCGCCGTCGCCGGTTTCGACTCGTGGCACGACGCGGAGCAGGGCGTAGTCGTAGGCGTGCGTCATCGGCGGTAGCCCAGCGGCGCGGCCGGGTTTGCGAGGAGCGCCGCACGGGCGTCGACCGCGGTCTCGACCCACGCGCGCGGGCCGGCGAGGCGCGCGGCGAACAGGTCGAGATACGCCCGGCGGTTGGCGTCGGGCGTCTCGAACGGGGCCTCGCGGCCGGGCGGCGCGTCCATCAGAAGCGCGTCCGGCACGTCCGCGAGAATGTCTGCGAGGACGCCGGGCGTCAGGCGCGGCGCGAGGCGCGCGTCGGCCGCGGCGACGTCGTCGGCGAGCGGGAGCAGGACGTGGTCGCGGATTGCGGTGAACAGGGCTCGTGCGCGCTCGGGCGTCGCGGCGGGCCAGTCGTGGTGGACGTACAGGGCCGCGCCATGGTCGATGAGCCAGAGCGTCGGCCGGCCGTCCTCGGCCGTCACGAGCAGGTTCGGGTTGCGCGGCGTCCGGTCGATGTTGGTCACGAGCGCGTCGAACCAGACGATGTCCGAGGCGAGGGCCGGGTCGACAAGGTCCGCCATCCCGGCGGGGTCGTAGGCGAACGCGCGCGGGAGGAACCCCAGGCCCACGTTCGGCCCTGCGCTGCCCTTGAGAATGTCCTGGATCTCGGGGTCCGGCTCGGCCCGTCCGAACCCGTCCGGCAGGTCGACCACGGCGAGCGCGGGCAGCGGAAGCCCGAGCGCCCGGGCCACTCCGCCGGCGACGAGCTCGGCGACGAGCGCGCGCGCACCCTGCCCCGCGCCGCGGAACTTGACGACGAACGCCCCGGCATCCGTGTCGACAACGGCCGGAAGCGAGCCGCCCTCGCGGAGCGGCGTCACGTAGCGGTGGGCGGTAACGGTGGGGAGGGGCACGGGCGAACGGGGTCAGACCGCCGAGGCGTCGGCACGGCGGAGCAGGAACAGGAAAAACGGGACGCCGCAGAGGGCCGTCAGGACCCCGACGGGGACCTCCTGGCCCGACAGGACGGTTCGTGCGGCGAGGTCCGCCATGACGAGGAACGCGGCTCCGGCGGCGAAGGCGAGCGGGACGAGGCGTCGGTGGCTCGCGCCGGCCGCCATCCGCACGGCGTGCGGCACGACGAGCCCGACGAACCCGACGACTCCGGCCGCGGCGACGGCCGCGCCGGTCGCAATCGCCGTGAGCGCGATCAGGGCCTGCTTGAGGCGCTCGACCGGCACGCCGAGCGCCTCGGCGGGCTCCTCGCCGGTCGTGAGCAGGTCCAGCGGCCGCGCCAGAAGCCACAGCGCCGCGGCGACGAGCACGGACGCCGCGAGGGGCACCCAGACCGCCGCCCACGTCGCGCCGGCGAACGAGCCGAGCAGCCAGAACAGGACGGCCCGCAGCCGGTCGGGGTCCGGCGAGGCGAACGTCACGAAGGCCGTCACGGACCCGAGCAGGGACGACACGGCGACGCCGGTCAGCAGCAGCCGCCCCGACGCGAGGGCCGCGTCGCGGCGCGACACGGCGACGACGGCGGCCACGGCCAGCCACGACCCGGCGACGGCCGAGAGCGGCATCGTCAGCCCGCGCGCCACGACGGCCGGCAGGAAGCCGAGGTAGAACAGAGACGCCCCGGCGCTCGCGCCGCTCGACGCGCCGAGCAGGTAGGGGTCCGCGAGCGGGTTCCGCACGAGCGCCTGCATCGCCACCCCGACGACCGCGAGCCCGCCGCCGACGGCGGCGGCGAGCACCACGCGCGGCATCCGGAGCTGCCACACGATCGTGGTCGCCGTGGCGTCTCCGCGGCCGACGAGGGCGGCCCAGACGCGCGCCGCGCCGAGGTCCGCACTTCCCCACACGAGGGCCGCGGCGCACACGGCGAGCGCTGCGGCGAGCCAGAGCGCGGCGAGAGCGAGCGGCGGGACGCGGCGCGCAGCGCGCACGTCAGGCGGCCCCGGCGGCGAACGCCTCGGGGTGGAGCCGCCGCGCGATGGCCTCCAGGCCCTCGGCGACGCGCGGGCCGGGACGGCTCACCAGGTCGGGGTCGATGCCGTACACGCGCCCCGACACGACGGCCGGCAGGGCGATGAGCGCGGGGTGCCTGGCGGCGAACGTCCGGGCCGTCACGTCGGGACCGCCGAGCACGAGGATGACTTCGGGGGCCATCTCCAGAATGGCCTCCTCGGTCGGTGTCGCCGCGGCCCCGGCGTAGCGGTCCGTGACGTTGTCGCCTCCGGCGGCGCGGACCATCTCGGACGCGTACGACGCCTTTCCGAACGCGTAGAACGTGCCCTCGTCGCCCACGAGCAGCAGCACGCGCGGCGGTGAGAACCCCCCGACGGCCCCGCGGACGGTCGCGACGCGGCGCTCGAAGGCCTCCGCTGCTACGGCCCCGCCGCGGACGTCGAGGAGCGTGTCGAGCATCCGCAGCGAGCGGGGGATGTCAGCGAGTGTCGCGAACCCGAACAAGTAGGTCGGCAGCCCGAGGGCCGTCAGGCGGTCTGCGTCGGCCACGGACGTCACGTCGAGCGAGCCGATGACGAGGGCGGGGCGTAGGGCGACGAGGCCCTCGGTGTCGATCGGGAACGTCGCGACGCGCGGAAGGCCGGCGATGCCAGCAGGGAAATCGTCGACGGGAGCGACGCCAGCGAGACGCTCCACCCCCGACGCGGCGGCGACGAGTTCGGTCACGTTCGGCGCGAGCGGGAAGACGGTCGCCGGCCGCGACGGCAGCACGACCGCTCGCCCGGCGTCGTCGACGGTCGCCTCGGGCGCGGCATCGCCGCGGCACGCGCCGAGGCCTGCGGCGAGACTCAGCAGAACGAGGGCGAGCGGGGCGAGGCGGCGCACGAGCACGAGGGGAGAGGGGCGCGGTCGGGTCCGGGGGAGCCGGGTCGGATAACTTAACCGACGCCTCGCCACCGCCCCGACCGCCCCCGATGCTGGATTCCCCGTCTCCGGACCCTCCGCGGCCGTTCTCGGGGCGTGTCGCGTTCCTGCTCAACCCCGCCGCCGGCAACGGCACCGCGGCGCGCCGCCGGCCAGCGGTCGAGGCGGCCGTCCGCGCGTCCGGCCTCGACGGCGAGGTGTTCGTCTCGGCCGGCGCGAACCGCGTCGAGTCGCTCGCGCGGCTGCTCGCCGAGACGTTCGACGCCGTCGTGGCCGTGGGCGGCGACGGGACCATCCACGACGTCGCCAACGCCCTCGCGGGCACGGAGACGCGCTTCGGGGCGCTCCCGCTCGGCACCGGCAACGACTTCGCGCGCATCATCGGGATGCCGTCCGGCCTCGACGCCGGCATCCGCGCCCTCGCCGCGGCGCAGGAGCGGACGCTCGACGTCGGCCTCGCGCGGTGGCAGCACGCCGGTCCCGACGGCGCGACGGTGACGGTCGAGCGCGTGTTCGCCAACTGCCTCGGGGCCGGGTTCGACGCCGCAGCGGCGGCGACCGCCGGGCGATCAAAGTGGCTCGGCGGACGCTCGGCGTACGTCGCGGCGGTCGTTCGCACGCTGTGGGCGTGGCGGCGGCCGAGCGTCGAGGTCGAGGTGGTGATCGGCGACACGCGCCGCGGGCGGGAGGCGGGTGGACCGGTCGGGCTGGGGCCGGACGAGGGCGAGGTCGTCTTTCGGGGGCCGCTGTTCCTGTGCGAGATCGGCAACGGGCAGGCCGTCGGCGGCGGCTTCCGCCTCACTCCGGATGCGCGCCTCGACGACGGGCTCCTCGACGTGTGCGTGGCGCGGCACCTTGCGCCGCGGCGCGCGCTCCGCATCCTGCCGACCGCGTTTACGGGCGCGCACGTCCACTTTCCCGAGATCACGATGCACCGGACGCCCCGCGTGACGGTCCGGGTGACGTCGGGCGCGCTCCCGGTCCAGGCCGACGGCGAGGCGGCGTCTGCGGACGCGCGCGTGCTCGACGCCGAGGCGTGGCCGGGCGCGCTCCACGTCCTCGTCCCGCCGCCGTGACGCGTGCGCGGCGGCGCTCCTATTTTGCCGGCCCTCTCTCGCCGACCCTGATGTCCCGGATCCCCCTCGCGGCGCGCCTCGCGTCCCTCGCCCTGCTCG
>JANPJI010000512.1:0-20652 GCA_031425425.1 Rubricoccaceae bacterium | reverse complement strand
ACGCCCAGCCGCCGAGCGCGACGAGCATCCACGCCAGAACGGATCCGGCGAGCGCGCCCGACAGGTCGAGGGACTGCGCTCGGTAGGCCGCCGCGCCGAAGACGACGCCTGCGGCGACGGCCCCGACGAACAGGCCCGCCGCCTCGGGGCGAGCGTCGAGGGCGGACAGCGGCACCACGACGGCGAGCACGACCAGGAGGTTGTCCCACCCGCCGCGCCCGAGCGCCTCGCTCGCCGCGCCAACTGCCACCACGACGAACGCGCCGGCCGCGATCTGGGCCGTGCCCCAGTGCGGCGGGGCCAGCCACACCAGCATCCCTGCCGCGCTCGTCCCGGCCACGACGGCGAAGGCCGCCGACCCGGCCAGCGACTTCGTCGCGCCGGCAACGGTGTAACGCCCCGGCCGGCGCACCGTCATCCCGACGAGCGACGCGGCCGGGTCGGCGAGGCCGAGCACGAGGAACGCCGTCTGGAGTATGAACACGCGCTTCGCGTCGAGCGTCCAGCACAGGAACAGCGCCACGACGAGTGCCGCCGGGAAAACGACGGTCCCGGCGCTTGGCCGCTCGGCTCCGTGGATCGCCGGCAGCCAGCGCCGCGAGAGCGCGACGGCGTTGGCTACGACGAACAGCGCGGCCAGCACGTAGATCAGCGCCGGCTCCGAGAACAGCGGCGGGCACAGGGCCGTCGCGATGCCGACGCCGGCGTGGACCACGCGGCGCGTGCTCTCGGCCCGCCACCCGAGCCCCACCCGCAGCCCCTCCCCCACGCCGACGGCCACGAGGAGCACGGCCGAGAACAGGGCAAACGCGCCGAGGTCGGTCATCGAACACGCAGCGTCCAGGACGCCGGCTGACGGGCTGAAACGGAGAAAGGGCTGAAAGGGAGGTGCGTGTCCCCTTTCAGCCCTCCTCTTTTCTACCTCTACCCCCTATCGCGGGATGTTGAGCAGGAGCGAGAACCGGAGTTGGCCCGCCACCGGCGAGTCCTCGGCGAGCGCGTAGATGTACGACATGTCCACGCCGACGAGGCTGTAGCGGATGCCGGCGCCGGCCGTCAGGAACTGGCGGTTGCCGTTTGCCGGGTCCTCGTAGAAGTACCCGCCGCGGAGCGCGAGCAGGTCGTTGTACCAGTACTCGAGGCCCGCGCCGAGCGTGAGCTGCTGGAGCGCCCCGAGCGAGCGGCAGGCGTCGTCGTTGGACTCGTCCGTGTCCGTCTCGAAGCTCGCGCACGTGCCCTGCCCGGCCCGCGTGTTCACGACGCGCGCGCCCCACGAGCTGAACAGCGCCGTGAGGGGCGAGTCGTAGGTGCCCGAGGAGTCGCGGCTCACGAGGACCTTGTTGAAGTCGAGCGCGAGCGTGATCCGGTTGAAGTCGTCGAGGCGCGTGTCGATGGCCGTCCCGAAGCGCAGCGTCGTCGGGATGGCGTCCGAGAACGCCGAGCTGTCGGTGTACGAGATGCCGGGGCCGACGTTGCCGAGGCTGAACGCGAAGGTCGGCCGGGTCGACTGCCCGAGGCCGAGCTCGGGGCCCTTGTAGATCACGCCGAGGTCGACGCCGAACGAGACGCCGGCCTGCGTCGAGGCCTCCTCGACGTCGATGCCGCCCGTGAGGTTGGAGTAGATCAGCCGCGCGCCGGTGCCGACGGAGAGGTTCGGCGTGATCGCCTTGCCGTACGAGAGGCCCGTCGAGAGCTCGTACGAGCTGAACTCGCCGAGCGACTCGCCCGCCTCGTCGGTCGCCTGCTGCGTGCCGAGGTTGAAGTACGTCAGGTGCCCGCCGATCGTGCCGGCCGAGCCGAGGCTGTGCTTGGCCACGAGGTACTCGTACGACAGGTCTGCGCCGAGGGCCGGCAGCCACGGGGCGTGCGTGAACGAGACCTCGGTGCCGGTCTGGTTGCCGAGCCCGGCGGGGTTCCAGAAGACGGCGTAGGCGTTGTCGGCGATCGCGACGCCGGTCATGCCCATACCGCCCGAGCGGCTGTCGGGCTCGATCTGGAGGAACGGGACGGCCGTCGTGAGCACGATCGAGTCGTTCTGCGCCTCGGCCGGCGCGGCGAGCGAAAGGGCGGCGAGTCCGAGCGCGGCGGCGGACCGCAGCGGACGGAGGGGGGACAGCGACATAAGGGAAGCCCGGAGGCGAACGGAGAAGAAGGGCGGTCGGCTGGCCGGAAGATCTCCCGGCCGGCACCCTGCGGTGATGTCTAGCGGATGATGGCGAGGCGCTCGACGCGCTCGACGGTCTCGGTCCGGCCGTCGGCCGCGTCCGCCTCGATGCGGAGGCGGTAGAGGTAGATGCCCGTCGCGAGGCGGTCGAGGTCGTCGTCGCGGCCGTCCCACGGAATCTGGACGAGCCCGCCCGGGAGGACGCCCCCCGGCAACGCCTCGTCCCCGGCGATGGTGCGTACGGGTCGGCCGGCGAGGCTGAAGATGCGCACTTGGACGCGCGCGACCGTCCCGGCCGGCAGGTTGTGCTCGAACGTGAACCGCGTCGGCCCCGCTGTCGGGTTCGGGTACGGGAACACGTTGCGGACTTCGAGGCCCTCCGCCTCGGTCACCGTGAACGAGATCTCGGCAGAGGAGGCGTTGTTGACGGCGTCCCACGCCGTCAGCCGGGCCGTGTGCGGGCCGGGCGCGAGGCGCGCGAGCGGAAAGCGGACCGTCCCGGAGCGGTACGTGTCGAGGTCGCCCGCGTAGTACCGCCCGACGTCGACGGCCGTCGCGGCGTCGCCGTCGATGGTCAGCAGGAGCTCGTGGCCCACGCCGGCCCCGACCGTGTTGATGCCGCTGGCGTCGCTCAGCCGCGCGATGAGGAGCGGGGCGGGCCGCGCGAGGCCGCCCGAGACGAACGTCGTGTCGTCGAGGAACAGGCGCACGCTGGGGCCGGAGCCGTCGTCGGGCCGCGTGCCCGCCTCGGCCGAGACCACGGCGCGGCTGGACGCCCCGACGCCGTCGATGCCAGCGCCGCGGGCGTAGGCGACGACCTTGGCCGGCAGCCCCGAGTACGAGACGTCCTGCGGAACCCGGAACGTGGCCGAGAAGCGCCCCGCGGTGACCGTCGCGCGGCCGGCATAGAGGGCGTCCGTCTGGAGCGTGTACTCGCCCCGCGGGACGTACACGGGGAGCGTGAAGTCGGGCGGCGTCGGCGGCATCCGGACGATCCGGAGCGCGTCGAACACCTCGACGTCGACCTCGCCCGCGAACGCGGCGTCCGGCAGGCCGTCCGGCCCGAGCACCTGGCCGCTCACGGTCGCCTCCTCGAAGGCGCGGAAGGCGGCCGGCGCGTCGATGGCGATGCGGCGCTCGGGCAGCCCGATGCGCATGGCCGGGTCGCCGAGGAGGTTGAACTTGCGGTTGTTGAGGCTTGCCCCGATGTCCGTGTTCTTGGTCTGGTACAGGATGTCGCCGAGGCGCTGCGGCCGCCCGCCCGCCTCGCGCGAGACCATCTCCTCGGTGAGCGTGAGGTTGAGCCCGTAGTTGGTCTGGTCGGTGGGCGAGGAGCTCGTGTAGACGATGCGGACGGTCGTGAACATGGCGATCCCGCCGCCCTCGGGCAGCAAGAGCACGCGCTCGGCCATGGACTGCTCCTCGTCGATGTCGAACTTGCCGAACGAGCACGTCGCAGTGACGAAGATGCTCGGCCGGTCGCGGTTGTCGAGCGCCGTCAGGACGTCCTCGGTGAAGTAGCGCTCGTCGCCGAGGTTCTCGGGGCTGCCGTGGCCCGAGTAGTTCCAGATGAGCGTGCCCTCGTTGAGCGAGCGGATCACCGCCTCCGTCGCCGCCGGGCGCCGGGCACCGGCCGCCGTCGTGACGCGCGGGTACGACGGGGCGTAGATCTTCAGGAGCGTGATCGTCGAGTCGGTCCGGGCCAGCCGCTCGGCGGTCCCGTTGGCGTTGAGCACGTGGAGGTCGTGGTCCCACTCGTTGGGGTACTGGTCGTCGCCGATGAACGTCGCCCGCGTGCGCCAGTCGCCCTGCGTCTCGGGGCTCTCGTACCGCTCGATCTTGTCCACCATGTCCTCCGCCTCCTCGGCTGTGCGGACGGGCAGCCGGCCGATGCCGACCTGGACCCGCTCGCCCGTGGCGTTGTTGTTCCACTGCCCGGCCCCGTCGGCGAGGACGCCGAAGTAGTCGTCGGAGGTGTACGAGTTGGTCCGGTTGAACATGTTCTCCGTCTCGTAGACCGGGACGAAGTTGGGGACCTCGGTGCCGATGTTGCGGAAGTCGAAGTGGCCGTCGCCGAACAGGAGCAGGTAGCGCGGCAGGCGACCTGCGTCCGGGGCGCGGTCGTAGAGGAACTTCATGTAGTCCCGCACGGCGCGCATGTCGGTCGAGCCCGAGGCGAACTCGTTGTTGACCTGGTCCGTCGTCACCACGACCGTCTCGAGGCCATCGTGCTGGCGGCGGTACGCGGCGAGGCGCTCGGCCTGGGCCGCAAAATCCGGGTGGGCGACGACGACGTAGGCCGGCGACCCGGCGAGGCCGTGGAGGTTCTGGTTGGCAACCGGCTTGCCGCCGAGCGGGAGCGCCGAGACGTACGCCCCGGCCGCGTCGAACGCGACGATCTCGCGGGGGCGCGCCGTCGCCTCGACCTGGACCACGAACGCGCCGCCTTGGGCCTGCACGCCGAGGCGGCGGATCGCGCCCGCCTCGGTCACGTCCCACACCTCGGGCGCGGTCGCGAATCCCTGGAGGGCGACCTCGAAACGTCCGGTCCGGCCGCCAGGCGTCACGAAGCGGACGGCCCCGCCCTGCGCCGCGGGCACCCGCTCGGCGACAGCCTCGACCCAGTCCAGGAACGCGCGTCCTTCGACAGCCCCGCCCGAGGCGCGGAAGGTCACGTCGAGGTCGTCCGACGCGGGCCGCTCAACGTCGATGAACCGGTCGGAGAGGAGGTTGTCGATGTTGGACGAGTTGGTGACGACCGCCGACAGCGTGACCGTCGCGAGGGTCTGGCCGCCGGCCGTCATCGTGACCGTCGTGGGGACGTTGGAGCGGGCGGCGACGCGGGCGCGGTAGCGGATCGGCCCGGCGATGCCGGACGGGTTCACGTCGTCGAGGAACGTCGTGCCGGCGGCGCTGCGGGCGATGTCCTCGCCCATCCAGTCGAGGCCCGACCCGGACTCGTCGCGCTCCTGGTTGTAGCGGTCGCGCTCGTGGAACGAGCGGCTGGTGACGGTGGCGAGGCGCTCGGCGTCGGGCCAGCCGGGGAACGCCTCCGCGGCGAGCCGGCGCGGCGCGGTCGCGTCGACCCGCACGAAGTAGTGCGTCTCGTCGGAGAACGGGCTGATGTCGTGCTCCCAGCGGCCGGGCGTGGTGCCGACGGCCGGCACGAAGTCCCACCACGACGGCCCCTCGGCGAAGAAGAGGACCGCGTCGCCGGAGACGACCGTCGGGACCTCCATGAGGTCCGCCGGACGCGGGGCCGTCGTGACGGCGGGCAGGATGCGCCCTCCGTTGCCGTACACCTGGACGCGGTTCAGGTCCGCAGCGGCCACGCCGAGCGAGTCGCGGAGGTACGCGGCGGTGAGCCGGTAGACGCCCTCTCGCGGGACGGCCACGCGGAACCACTGCCCGTCGGCGAGCACGCTCCGGGTCACGGCGAGGTGCGGGTTCGGCGTGCCGCCCTGCGCGAAGGCCACGCGGAGGGCGGGCCGCGGCACGCGCAGCACCACGCGGCGCACGCGCCCGAGGCGCTCGCCGTCCACGCGCAGCATCCGGATGGCGAGGGAGCCGACGAGCTCGCGGCGCAGCTCGCCGACGTTTTCGACGCGCCCGGCTGGCCCGGCGAGGGCCGCGAGCGCCTCGGCCTGCCCCCCCGCGAGCGCCACCCATTCGACGTCCTCAGAGACCACCTCGACGGCCGGCGGGACGCGCGCGCCGAGCGCGACCTCGTACGACAGCGTCGCGTGGCCCATCACGGCCGCGGCGATGAGCGCCACCGGCGTCGCAACGTCGGACGCCGAGGCGGACGCGAGGGCGTCGCCGAGCGGGGTCGGCCACGTCGCGGTGACCTCGACCGTGACCGACGTGGGCTCATCCGAGAGGACGCGCAGACGCGGGCCGTCCGCACTCGGCGCGGCCCAGCCGGCCAGCAGGGACGGGTCCAGCGCAGCCTCTCGCGCCGGCGTCTGTGCGGCGACAGCCGGAGCGGCGACGGCCAGACCGAGGATCAGTCCGGCGGTGAGCGCCGACGCGCACACGCCCGACGGGATAGAGCGCAGCATGGAACGTGCGGGACCGGGGCCGGGCGAGCCGGCAGTGATGAAGGGTGCACGGACAAGCCGCGCAGGCGTATCACTGATCCCGATGCGTGTTCCTGCGAGTGTAACGGTCGGCGCTAAGATACGGCCCGGCCGGGGCAGCCAACAAGGTCCGTCCGGCGCGCCCTACCCGAAGACGCCGCGCCCCCGGCTCTCGAGGCCGGGGCACCGCCCGGGCGGTCGTTCAGCGGCGGTGCGCCGGCCAGTCGCCAATCTCGGCGAAGACGACCGGGTTGCCCGGCTTCCGCTTCACGGCCGGGTCCTCGTGGACGAACTGGAGCCGGGCGTCGAGCACGGTGTGGGCGCCGCGGGCCGGGATCGCCCGCACGTGACGCCCGCCGATCTGGCGCGACGGCCCCCACGTGTCCACCCAGCGCTCGGCCTCGACCTCCCACAGGAAGCGCCCGAGGCGCCCGAGGCGCAGGCTCTCCGCTCCGACCGTCGCGCGGGCGTACGCGGCCTCGTCCAGTTCGCGCACCTCTCCCGAGTCCGTGTCGACCTCGATTCGGAGCACGCGTCGCGGCACATCGACGTCCGCGACGTGGCGGAGCGTCCCGTAGGGTCCATGGCCTTCGCCGACGAGGTAGTGGAGCGGGCCGCGGCGGTACTCGAACCAGACAGGGTGGAGCGATCGCTGGATCCGGAACAGGCGACGGTCTACCAGGAGCGACCCGACCTTCCGAAGCACCCTCGTGGCAACGTCGACCGTGTAGACGTCGAGCCCTTCGCGGTCGTCGACCTGAACCCCGCCGTCGGGCCACCGGGCGATCCCGACAGGGCTGCGGTACGAGTGCGCGTAGACAGCGAGCGTCGCCGTGCGACCGTCCGTGCTGATGACGGCGTCACCGTGAGCGGTGAGGTCTCGGACGGCGTCGTAGAAGAGGGCGCGGCGGAGGCGCTGAAGGGGTCCCACGCGGATGGCCGGGGAGGCCGCAGCCTAGCCGTTGATGTTGCGGTGGATCGCCTGGCGCGTGAGCCCGATCCGCTCGCCGAGCTGGCTCCGGTTGTCGATGCCGGGGATGCCGACGAAGCCGTTGACGAGGCTCGTCAGGTACTC
Source organism: Rubricoccaceae bacterium (assembly GCA_031425425.1). GTDB lineage: Bacteria > Bacteroidota > Rhodothermia > Rhodothermales > Rubricoccaceae > DASVSE01. The sequence continues at coordinate 13,334 of JANPJI010000512.1, read as the reverse complement.
CTGGCGGAGGCGGTTGATCGGGATCGGCCCGAGGATCTTGGCGATGTCCAGCTCCGCGAGTTCGCGGCTCGCCCCGGCGGCGTCCTCCTCGATCCGCTCCAGGAGCGACGGCCAGATGGGCACCCGCTGGAAGGTCTCGCGCGCCTGCTGGTAGTACTCGAGCGCGAGGCCGTAGAACTTGAAGTCGTAGTGGTACACCTGCGCGAGCTGGTGCAGCGCGAGGCCCTGCTCGGCGAGGAGGTCGTTGCGGAGCGCGAGTTCGTAGGCCTTCTGGAGGGTCTCCTCGCCCTGGTGCGGCCGGCCGAGCTTGATCTGGGCGTAGCCCTTGTACATCAGCGCCTTCGGGATGTACTCGACGAGCCCGTTGCGGCGCGAGAGGTTGTAGACCCGCATGCACGTGTCGGCGCCCTGCTCGTAGCTCCCCATCGCCATCTGCGTCGTCGCGCGCTGGAGCAGCGCGGCGATCTCCCACGTGCGGCTGCCGAGGCGGCGGGCCTCCTCGCGGACGCGGTCGAAGTACTGCAGGGCGGCCGCGAGGCTGCCGAGGCGGTGCCGCATGAGCCAGCCGAGGCGGTAGTCCAACACGACCGTCTGGTACGCGTCGTGCGGCTCGATGAGCGCGAGCTCGGTCTTGACCCGCTCGACGGGCGCGTCGCGGAGGCACCGCACGGCCTGGAGCTGGACGTGCGTCCGGAGCACGGCGTCGAGGGGCCGCTTGAGGAGCTCGTTGAACTCCAGGAACGCCTCGTACACGTCGGCCTGTTCGACCGCTGCGAGGGCCCGCGCCCAGCGCTGCTGGAGCGCCTCGGGCTGGGACGAGAGGGCGGCGGTGACGCGCTCGATATGCTCGAGCTCGTGGGCCGGGATCATCGGAGCAGTCGGCATGGGCGCAGAGACGGGGGGCGGAAGGACGCAGGCCGCGAGGGCCGAAGCCGTGTCGCCGACGAGGTATCAGCGCCGGATGGGTCCCCTTAAACTTCCCGTGCTCCGAAGAAATGGGCGTCCGGTCCGTCCTGCTCGCCCGCCCTGGCCTTACACGAACCGGCTGAGGCGTGCCCGGAGCGCGGCGAGCTGCCCGAGGCGCGCAGCGAGCACCTCGCCGGCCTCCTCGATGTCGGCGAAGGCCTGCCCGATGGCCTCGTCGGCGTCGAGCGTCCGGGCGAGTTCGGCCCCGAGCTGGGCGTTGCCGACGACGACCGCGAGCGGGTTGGCGAGGTCGTGGGCGACGCGCGCGAGTTCGTCGCGGAGGCCGTCGAGCGCGGCGCGGACGTCGGCCGGAATCTCGCCCGGAACACCCGCAGGCGCGGGCGCGGGAAGCGGAGCCGGGGCGGACGGCGGGGCGAGCCCGAGGCGCGCGCCGAGGGACGCGCCACCGTCGGCCTCGTCGGCGGGGTCGTATTCGAGGACACCGCGTGGGACGCCGAGGCCGGCCGCGAGCTCCGCGAGCGCCCCGCCGCCCTCCAGCCCCGCGCGCACGGCGACAGCGTCGAACGCGGTCCCGGCGAGGTAGGCCCGCGCTGCAGCGACGGTGGCGACCGGGGTCACGTCGATGCCGCCCAGCGGGGCGAGCGTTTCGGCGAGACGGTCCGCCTCGGGGCCGACAAGCAGGAGGTGGATCGGCACGGCGCGAGGAATGTCGGGTGGACAGTCCCAGGCGTACGCCTGCCCGCAACGCGGGCTCCCCTATCCCCCAACCGAGTGCTCACGAACGGTTCAGGCCGGCGACGGGACCTCTCCGGCGAGCCCGTCGCCCACGAACGCGCCCTGGAGGTCGGCGACGGCCGGCACCGGCGCGCCGACGATCGTCCGCGCGTCAGTCCGGCCGGGGACGTCCGCCTCGACCTTGTGCCACACGATCTGGACCTCGCGGAAGCGGCCCGGCTCCCCAAAGCGGAAGGCGTGGCGGGCGATGAACGGCGCGTCGGTGGGATTCCAGAACCACGCCGTGAACGCGGCGCGGTCGGCGTCCGTGAGCCCGAAGGCCGCCGTAACGGCCGAGAAGTGCGGCACCTCCGAGGCGGTCAGGCCCGTGAGGTCGCGGGCCCCGCCGCTCCAGCGGCGCGTGCCGCCGCCGGCGTCGAACGAGGCCACGGCGACGCCGGCGGCGTCGAGGATGCGCCGGAGCGACTGCTGGCCGGCCGTGAGCTGCGCCACGCGCTGGTCCACCATCAGGTCCAGCGTGTCCGAGAACGCCTCGACGCGGCGTTCGAGGCGGCGGCGCACGGCCACGTCGGTCGCCTGGATCACCACGACGTCCACTCCGCTGACGTGGAACGCGCGCAGCGAGACCTCGACCGGCCTCGCCTCGTCGTCCGCGCCGATGAGGCCGTAGTCGATGCCGGAGATGGCTGCGCCCTCGGCGAGGCTCCGCCGGGCGAGGTCGAGCAGGGGCTCGACCGGGAACACGTCCGCGAGGACCTCGATGCGGCCGCCGCGGATCGCCTCGGCCGGCATCCCCGTGGCCGCGTAGAAGGCCGGGTTGGCCTCGATGATGCGCCCGTCGAACGTGCACAGCAGCACGTAGTGCGGGTTGATCTGGTAGAGCGCCGCGACGTGCTCGCGGAGTTCGGCCTTCTCACGAGCATCCTTGCGGATGCGGGCCGCAGCCGGGGCAAACGCTCCCGCGAGCGTCCCGAGCCCGCGCGACGTCCGGCGCATCGCGCCGGGGTCGGACTCGCCGCGCGCAATCCGCTCGCCGAACGCCGTCAGCCGGACGGCCGTCCGCGGGCCGTTGACGTACGCCAGAATGGCGAGGCCCCCCACGAGGACGCCCCAGAGGGCCAGCGTCCACGAGACGGTCTCCCACACGTCCAGCGTCTGCAGCGGCGCGTCCGCCCGCGCGGCCGTGGCGACGCGGAGGCCGGACTGGCCCACCGGCGCGGAGACGACGTGGTAGCGCGCGCTGCCGAGCGTCACGTCGGCCGTCCGGCCGTCGGCTGTCCGGCGCGTCGTCACGCCCCAGTCCACGGCCCGGCCGAAGTTGGCGTCCGTGCTCCCGTACATGCGCCCGACGTTGTCGACGAGCACCCGCTCGACGCCGTCGTCGAGCTGCGAGAACGGCTGGAACGCAGCGGCGATGCGTGCCGAGGACGTCGGGTCGCCGGCCTGCGCGACGAGCGCCGACGCCACGGCCGACGCGTGCGCGTGGAGCACGGCGACGGCCGCCTCGCGCTCCTGGCGCTCCCGGGCCGCAAGGTGCAGCCCGGCCCCGATCCCGACGACGAGCGTCGCGACGATGAGGCCGACGAGAGCGGAGCGGACGGCTGGCGTGGGAAGCAGCATGGCGCAGGGTCGCCGACGGGGCGAGTCCACCCGCGGACGGGTGGAAACGGCCCCCGGCAGCACAGTCGAGGCGCGAAAGGAGTGCAGAGCAGGGGTCCGGCCGAGCCGGGCAACGACCGTGCCGCCGCACAAGCTAGGCCCTGCGCCGCGCTCCGGCACCACCGGCCCCGCCGCGCTACGCCGACAAGCCGTCCTGCCGGTCGACGGCCCGCATCCCCTTCACCGTCGCCTCGACGCGCGCCGTCGCGACCGCCGGGTCATGCTCGAAGACGAGCGTCCAGCCCTCATCGGCTGCCCGCGTCAGCAGTCGCGTCTTCTCCTCGATCGTCGCGAGCGGCTCGATGTCGTACGCCATCCCCCACAGGAGCGGCACGTGAGCAGCCGTCGGAACGAGGTCGGCGGGGTAGAACAGGGTGCCCTCAGGCCCGTGAAGGAGCGGGAGTTGCTGGCCGCGCGTGTGCCCGTCCACGACGACCGTCTCGATGCCGGGCAGGACCTCGCCGGGACCGTCGTGGAGCACGAGCCGGCCCGATGCAGCGAGCGGCGCGAGGTTTTCGGGGAGGAACGAGGCGGCCTCGCGTGTGCTCGCGTGTGCCCACTCCCAGTGCCGGCGCTGGACGTGGTGGGCCGCCTCGGGGAAAACCAGCCGCATCGCTCCGTCCTCGCCTCGTTCGGTCGTGCCGCCGCCGTGGTCGAAGTGAAGGTGCGTCAGGAGCACGTCCGTCACGTCGGCCGGGGCGACGCCGAGCGCGGCCAGAGACGGCACGAGCGCCGAGTGCGCGTGGTCGACGGCGTAGATCTCGCGGAACGCCGAGTCGGCCTTGTGGCCCATCCCGGTGTCCACGAGGACCGTTCGGCCCCGTCCGCGCAGCAGCAGGCACCGCATCGCGAGGCGGATCCGGTTGCGGTCGTCCGGCGGCGCATGGCGCTCCCAGAGCGGGCGCGGGACGATCCCGAACATGGCCCCGCCGTCGAGCCCGAGGCGCCCGGCCTCGACGAGGTCCACCTGGTAGTCGCCGTGTTTCATGTGGGCTGTGGAACTCCGACCGCACGCGTGGTTCGGCCGGTTGCCTACTCCGGTTCGGGGAAGCCCGTCGCGTGGCCGTCGCCGCGCGCGAGCGTGCTGATCTTCTTGGCCTCGCGGACCCGAAGCAGGAGCCGGCCGAGGTGCTCGGCGAGAAACGAGAGCCGCGATTCCTCGCGGTCCATCGCCAGGAGCGACTGCTTGTCGTCGAGGTCCAGCCCGGCGTTGCGCCCGACGACGAACGAGAGCGGGTACGGCTCGTCGTACAGCGACGGGCGGACCTCCTCGCCGGCCAGCTCCAGGAGCTTCATGTGCCGCGCGACGACGCGCTGGCGGGACCGCGCACTCGCCACGCCAGGCGGCTCGGCGTCCTCGACTGCGGTCGTGTCGGTGGTGAGGTACGGCCGGTCGCGGTGAACGTCGACGACCCGGAACCGCTCCTCGCCGACGGCCACGATGTCCAGACGGCCATCGTCGTAGCGCGTCGCCACAGACCGGATGCGCGCCGTGCAGCCGACCGCGGCGAGCGCCGACATCGAGGCGTACACGATCCCGAACGGGCGGTCGGCGTCCAGGCACACGCGGACCATCTCCTTGTACCGCGGCTCGAAGATGTGCAGCGGCACGGGCTCGCCCGGCAGAAGCACGAGCCCGAGAGGGAAGAGGGGAAGGCGAGAGTCAGTCATCGGACGTGCACGGGGCGGGTTCTTTACCCTGCCAAACGGACCGGGTTCTCCCCGATGAGGATTCGCTGGCCGGGCGGCAGAATGGCGCGGCCGACCGGACTCGGTAGCTTGGCTCCCCTTCTCCCCTGTCCCCCGTGCATGTGCTCGCCCGCCGTCCGCTGAGGATCGCCGCCCGTCGGTGCGCCGCCTGCGCCGTTCTCCTCACCGCGCACCTGGCCGCCGCCCAGACGAATGCGCCAAGCGGTTCGTCGGGAGTGGCCGCCCCTTCTCCTCTGGAGTTCGGTTCCGCCGACGACCTCTTCGAGCAGGGCGACGCCGACGGCGCGGGCGTCTTTGGCGGCGTGGCCTACCTGCCCGACACGTGGCGCGGGGCCGTCCGCGGCGAGGCGAGGGCGTCGCGAGGGCCGGTCAGCGCCGCGGTCGCGGCGACGCTCCACCCGGCCGCCGGCGGCCTCTACGGTCCCGAAGCGGACGACCTCTACGACGTGCTGCGGGCCGTCGCGTACGTCCGCCTGACCCCGGCACCGGGGCAGCCGGTGTACGCGCGCCTCGGTCCGACGGAGCGCCTCACGCTCGGGGCCGGCGCGCTCGCCCGCGGCTACCGCACGACGACGGCGTGGGACGAGCGGACACTCGGGGCAGAGGCGTCCGTCGAGACGCGCCGGTTCGCCGTCGCGGCGTTCGCCGACGATGTCCGGCTCGGGGGCGTCATCGGCGGGCAGGCCGAGGTGCGGGCGCGGCTCGGGGGCGGGCCGCTCGCCGGGCTCCGGCTCACCCTCGGAGCGGTTCACGACCTCGGCCTGCCGTCGAGGGGCGACTCCTCGCTGACCGGCATCGAGGCGACGCTCCGCGGCGATCTCGCCGGCGGGCGGTTCGCGGCGGACGCCCCGTTCGGGCTCTCGCCGTTCGTGACGGCCGCGCGCTACCTCGGCCACGGCTCGGCGCTCGGGGCTGGGGCCGACCTCGACGTGTTCCGCTTCAGCGAGGCGCTCCGCGCACACGTCCGCGCCGCCGTGTTCGTGTCCACCGCGCGGTTCGTGCCCGGCCACGTTGGCCCGTTCTACGCGGTCTCCAACGCCGACGAGCGCATCGTCGCCGGGACCGACGTAGCGGGTGCCGTGCTGGCCGGGACGCCGCTGGACAGCCTCCGCGCGGGCGTCGACGTGGTGCTCGATGTGCGGCTGCTGGCGTTCGGGCGGTTCGAGGTCTCGCAGCACGTCCGCCGGCACATTGGGCCGGACCGGGCGAGCGCGTACGGGGTGCGCCTCGCAGCGCGCCTGCCGCGGCGGGCGCGGGCCGAGTTGGGCGTCGAGCGCCAGGGCTTCCGCGGGCTTTGGAGCTTCGTGCGCGGGCTGGGCGACGAGAACGCGCTCGTGCTCGACGTCTCGGCCCCCGTCGGGCGCGTCGCGCAGGCGTTCGTCCGGTCTCGCTACGGCTACCGCCGCCTCGACTCAGGCGGTCCGGGGCGATTCCTCGTCGAGCGCCGCTTCGAGCCGCTCGTCGGCGTCCGCGTCGGACTCCGGTGACGGACCGGACTCCTCGCGCGGATCAGTCGTCGACGGATTCTTCGACCTTCATCAGGAGCACTTCGAGGAGCGTCACGACGGCGTCGGCGTCGAGCGGAAGCGGGAGCTGGTGCGTGAACCCGCGCGCGGCCAGCACGTCCGTCTCCAGCGCCTCGCCGCCGACCCGGAGGACAGGCAGGTGAACGTAGCCGGGGACGTTGCGAAGCAGCGCGACCCGTTTCCGCTCGGCCTCCGGGCTCGCTGCACCAACGAACACGGCGTCGTAGGCCATCTTCTTCGCCTCGCGAACCGCCTGGCCCGGCGTCTCGACCGTGCAGACGGTCCCGCGCGGCTCGATCCAGTCGCGGACCAGGCGAGCGTCGTCGCCGAGGCCGAGGGCGAGCAACTGCGCCCCGCCGAGGGCGGGGTTCGACGCCGCACCGGCGATGCGCCGCGTCGACGGGTGGAGGTCGCCCCAGCGCGGGAGCGTCACCTGGACGGTCGTGCCCTCACCCACCACGCTCTCGACCTCGATCGTTCCCCCGACGAGGTCCACGAGGCGGCGGACGATTGCGAGCCCGAGCCCGCTGCCCTCGTGGCTCCGCGAGAAGCCCGTCGAGGCCTGTTCGAACGGCTCGAACACCTGATCGACCATCTCGGGCGGGATGCCGATGCCCGTGTCCGTCACCGTCACCACAAGGTCGTGGTCCGTCCCGTCCACGAGCACCGTCACCCCGCCGACCGCCGTGAACTTGATCGCGTTGCCGACGAGGTTGGTGAGGATCCGTTCGAACGCGCCGCAGTCGAGCGCCGCCGGCATGGAGAGCCCGTCGGGGAGCACGCGGAGCGTGAGCCCGCGCCTCGCCGCAAGCGGGGCCAGCAGCCGGGCCGTCTCGCGCACGGCGGCGGCGGCGTCGACCTCCTGCACGAAGACCTCCATCGTGCCGGACTGGAGCTTGAACATGTCCAGGAGCCCGTTGACGGTGTCGAGCAGGCGCTGGCCGCCGCGCTGGATGCCCTCGGCGAGGTCGCGGACCTCTTCGGCGGCCTCGTCGAGGAGCATCTCCGAGAACCCGAGGATGGCCGTGAGCGGCGTCCGCAGCTCGTGGCTCGTGTTGGCGAGCAGGTCGTCCTTGAGCTTGTCCGCGTGGCGGAGGCGCGTGTTGGTCTCCTGGAGGCGCGCGCCGAGGCGCTGCATCCGCGCATTGCGCGCCCGGGCGGCTTCGAGCCGGAGCCGCTGTTTGCGGAGCCGCCACGCCGTCACGCCCCAGATGAAGCCGGTGAGGGCCATCCCATACAGCGCGTACGCCCACCACGTCCGGTACCACGGCGGCAGGATGCGGACCCGGAAGCGGGCCGTCGTGCTGAGCCGGCCGAGGTCGTCGCGGGCGCGGACCTCGAACGCGTACGTCCCCTCGCGAATGCCGATGAACTGGGCCACGCGCTCCGCACCCCACGGGCTCCACGTCTCGTCGTCGGACCCGAGCAGGCGCGTCGAGAACTCGGTGCGGCCCGGCCGGTCGAACAGGGCTGCGGCGTACTCGAACCTCAGCGCTCGCACGGCCCTGATCGGGACCTCGAGGTCGACGCCGTTCGTCGGCTGCAGGCCGTAGGCACCGCCGTAGAGGACGCGGAGCTGCCGGTCGGTCACGCGGCGAATCAGGGCCGGGTAGGTGCGGCGGCCGAGGCGCACGCGCGGGTCGTACCGCAGCAGCCCGTCCGATGTCGCGACCCACGCGACGCCCGACCGCTGGATGAGGAGGTCGGCCGGCTGGATGCCGCCCATCTGGAAGCCGATGCCGGCCCCTGAGCGGAGGCTCCCATTCTCGTACGTCCACGGTGCGGCCCCTTCGGGCACGAACAGGCTGTACGCCCCGCCGAGGCGCGAAAAGGCAGCCTCGCGGACGAGCCGGATGCGCGCGCCGGTGCGCTCGACGCGGTACACGCCCTCGCGCGTGGACAGCAGCAGGTGCCGGCCGACGAGGTTGAGCGGGCCGGGTGTCGCGGTGAGTCCGTCGGCCGGGCTGAACGTCTGCACGGCCGGGCGGTCGGCGGCGGGGTTCGGGATGCGGTGGAGGCCGCCGCCGGGCTGAGAGACCCACATCGCGCCGTCCACATCCTCCTGCATGAACCGCGTCTCGCCCTCGATCCCGGCGACGGACCCGTCCGCGACCCACCGGCCGCCGCGGAGCGCGAGGCGCAACAAGCCGTCGCGCGTGCCCACGAACATCCGGTCCGGCCGGCGGCTCACCGGAACGATCGTGAAGGCGTCGGCCACGTCCAGCACCTTCCGCGGGCGCCCCGAGCCCAGCGCATACACGCCGTCGTGCGCCGCGACGAGCAGGCCGGCCGGCGTCGACTGAACATCCCATACCTGCCCGCGCGAGCCCGGAATCCCGACGACGGGCTCGAAGCGGGTGTAGGCTGGCCCGGTCGCCCCCGGTGCCCCCAGCCGCCCGGTCACCTGCCGGAACAGACCGGCATCCGTCGCAGCGAACACGACCCCGTCGTGCTCGGCGATGGCGTTCTGGCTCCCGATCACGCCCTCCTGCTGGTCGAACCACGTGTGGCGGGCGAACAGGTCAATCCGGGTGATCCCGTTCTGCAGGGCTACCCACAGGCCGCCCTGCCGGTCGGGCATCAGCCCGAGCGCGTCGTCGCCCTCTGTCATCCCGACGTCCTCGCGGTACACACGGACGATCTGTCCGCGAGGCGTCACCACCACCACTCCCCCACCGAACGTTGCGATGGCGTAGAGCACTCCCCGGCCTGTGTACAGATCGGGGACCGCGACGGCGGTGTACGGGCGGAACGTCCTGAGATACTCAGAGGCGGGGCCTTCGAGCGCACGCGACGCCCCGTTCGGCTCGATGACGACGAGACCCTCGTCCCGCACGACCGCCAGGAAGCCGCGCCCGTACGGGAGGAGGGCGTCCACCTTCCGGTCCGCGAACGCCTCGCCGCCGGGGATGACCGTCAGTCCGCGCGGCCCGAGCGTCTTGAGGCCGACGCCGTCCTCCCAGACGTGGACGGTCCCACGAACGAGAAACGACGACCGGAAGCGCGTGTCGGTCCGCCACACCTCCATACGGCGGCCGTCCCACCGGAACAGCCGCTCATAGCTCTGGAAGACGATCCCTGCGCGCGTCGCGTGCGCGGTCCAGACGTCCGTGAAGCCGCGGTCCGCCTCGGGGATGTACGGGCGCAGGCTGCGGTAGGCGAGTGTCCCGCTCTCGTCGCCCGCGAGGTATCCGACGTCGCCGATGCCCCCGACGAAGATGCGCCCGCTCCGTCCGACCGCCAGCGAGTGGACAAGCGCTCGGACATCAACCGACATCGAGTAGAGTCGCCAGTCCGCACCGTCATGTTCGAGGATGCCACCCGTGTTGGCGACGTAAATCCGGCCGTCTTCGCGCTGCGCGACGGCCCAGTTCTGCGAGTTTGCACCGTAGTCCTGCCACGACACGTGCTGCGACAGGAGAGGCCGGCCCTCATCCGTCGACGGCACGCCCTGGGCAGCGGCGTCCACAGCGACGGTAAGAAGCAGGGCGAGGAGCAGTCGCGGCACGGGGCGGATCCGCCGCGTGGCGCGGCAGGTGGGGAACGTGCCGGGGTATCGGACGCGAGCGGAGTCGCTTTAGCGGAAAGGCCGAGGTCACAGTGAGTTTGTTGCGCCGGGTTGTCACGCTCCGTATCCTTTGGGCGCGGTTGTGGGACACCACGGCGACATCTCGCACCCCCCACCCTCTCTCTCTCTCTCGAATGAAGGCTCTCCTTTTTTCCCTGGCCCTCGGCCTCGGGATGGTCCTGACGGCGGGGACCGGCGGCGGCTCGACGGCCCCGAAGGGCGCCGTCCTCGACATTGCCACGGCTGGTACGGGCGGCGGATCGACAGCTCCGAAGGGCGCCGTCCTCGATCTCGCCACGGCCAGAACTGGCGGCGGGTCAACGGCCCCGAAGGGCGCTGTCCTCGACATCGCCTGACGTCCTCGATCTCACCCCGTCCTCATCGGGGTGGGCCTGCTGATGAGACCGCCGAGCTGCACCCCGCATTCGCTCGGCGGTCTTTTTTGTCCGTCTGGGCCGACTACTGGACCCCGGCGCTCATTTCGAGCATCCGCTCAATGGGCCGGAGCGCGGCCACCCGCAGTGCCTCGTCCATGACCAGTTCGGGCGCGCGGTGCGTCATGCAGAGGTAGAGCTTTTCGAGCGTGTTGAGCTTCATGTGCGGGCAGTCGTTACACGCGCAGCCGTTGTCTGGCGGGGCCGGGATGAACCTCTTGCCTGGGTTGTCCTGCTGCATCGCGTGCAGGATACCAGACTCCGTGGCGACAATGAACTCCGTCGCCGGGTTCTCCGTCGCGAAGCGCCGGATGGAGGCCGTGCTACCGATATGATCGGCATGGCGGAGAACGGGAGCCTCGCACTCGGGGTGGGCCAGCACGAGCGCATTCGGGTGCCGGATCTTGAGGCGGGTGAGCTTCTGGTCCGAGAATATTTCATGAACGATGCAGGAGCCGTCCCACAGCAGCATGTCGCGGCCGGTCTGCTGGTTAATCCACCGGCCGAGGTTGCGGTCCGGCGCGAACAGGATCGGCTGGTCCTCGGGGATCTGTCGGACGATGTGTTCAGCGTTCGAGCTCGTCACGATGATGTCTGTCTGCGCCTTGATCGCGGCGGAGCAGTTGATGTAGCTCACGACGAGGTGATCCGGGTGGAGCGCGCGGAATGCGGCGAACGCCTCGGGCGGGCACGAGTCGGCGAGCGAGCAGCCGGCGTTGAGGTCCGGCAGCAGGACCGTCTTGCTGGGGTTGAGAATCTTGGCCGTCTCCGCCATGAAGTGGACGCCCGCGAACACGATCACGTCGGCGTCGGTCCGGGCCGCCTCGCGAGCGAGCCCGAGTGAGTCGCCGACGACGTCGGCGACGTCCTGGATGTCTGGCTCCTGGTAGTAGTGCGCGAGCAGGACGGCGTTGGTCTCGCGCTTGAGCCGGTCGATCTCCTCGAACAGGTCCAGGCTCGGGTCCACCGCCTCGCGGACGAAGCCGGTCCGGGCGATGGCGGCGGGGTCGGTAGCGGTCAGGTCGATCATGTGAGCGAGGAGCAGGAAATGGAAGATCGCCAGCGGAGAACGGCATTCCGTGCGCACGACCGAGTTCCCCGGCGTCTGCGCCTCGGTGGCTTCGCCTCGGCATCCGAGGCGCAACCCTCTCGCCTGTCACCGCCCTCCAACCCTGTCATCCTGAGCGCCGCGAAGGATCTCGACAGCCTGCCCTGAGCGAAGCCGAAGGGCGAGGCCGGAGCCTGCTGCCACCAGCGGCGAGGGACCACCCGATGGCGCTGCGATCCTTCACGGGGGCTCAGGATGACACAGATGGTGTGGTTGCGTAGTCCCCCAGCGTCCGCTCCTCGGTGGCTGCGCCTCGGTCGCTGCGCCTCGGCGTCGCGACGCGCAGCGACGGCCTCGCGCAGTCCTCGCCGCGAGGTGTGGCCGTCAACCAGGCAGGCCCCAGGCGCGGCCGAGGCGCACCTGTTCGGCACGCGGCAGCTGGACAAGGACCGGCTCCGCCTCGGCGTCCAGCCACGCCAGGATCTCCTGAAGCGCGGCGTCGGGCATAGCCGTGCAGCCCGAGGTCGCCGTCGTCGGGCTGCGCCAGACGTGGAGGAAGATGCACGAGCCGCCGGCCGGCACGGCCGCGCCGGTCACGCCGGGCACGAGCCCGCTGTGGACGCCGGGACCGTTGTGGGCCACGATCACGCCGATCCGGTAGATCCCCTCACTCAGGCGCATCTCCTCGTGGCTGCCCCAGTCGGAGTCGGGCGTCCGGGAGCGGACCGTGTTGTAGGCCACCGACGCCGTGTCGTCCACGCACTCGACGTCGGCGTTGGTCGGGACGTACGGGAGGCCTGTCGGCTCGCTCGGCCCGTAGCCGAACGCGGCGGTGAGGCGGAAGGCACCGGCCGGGGCGCGCCCGTCGCCCTCGCGCTTGCCGGGGTCGCCGCGCCCGGCGTCGGCGGCGGCGTGGAGCCCGCGTCCCCACCCGAGCCCGTTCCGCCCGACCACGACGTCGACAGGCGCGCCGACGGCCTGCCAGCCCACTTCTGTCCGGGCGTACCGCTGCATCCGTCCCGTCGTGGCGTCCCACACGTCGGTCGTGACCAGCAGCATCTGGCGGCTCGTGGTCGGGACGGGCGAGCCGGTCGCGCCGGGCACCTCAGCAGCGGCCGGGGCACGGGCGGGCGTCTCGGGTGCCCCGGTGAGGGCACACCCTGCCAGCGCAGTCGCCAGGACCAGGAGAGCGGTGGGCACAGACGGTGGAGGCTGGGAAATGAGCGATGCAAAGTACTGGCCCGGCGCGCACGATGGGGCGCGCGTGAGCGTAGTCTGGCCGTCTCCTCTGCGCCGCCTCATGGACCCCCAGCCGTCCCCCCCCGACGCCCCCCCCCCGCCGCGGCGCTCCGCCGCGACGGCCGACTTTGGTCCCGGCCTCCGCGCCGCACTCCGCGTCGCAGGCGTCGCGTTCGTCGCCGCGCTCGCGCTCGTCTTGCTGGACGTTCTCGCGGGCGTCCGCCTGCCCGCAGCGATCCGCCCGGCACTGCCGTGGGTCCTCGTCGCCGCGACCCTCGCCAGTATCACGCTGCTCGTCGGGGCGATCGGGATGCCGAAGCGGCCCGACCCGCCTGGCGGCACAGTCCGCTAGGGCCTGTCTGGAAACTCCAGATCAACGTCATCCCCGCGCAGGCGGGGATCCATCGGACGCCAGAAACAACGTGGATTCCCGCCTTCGCGGGAATGACGATTCTTGAGAGAACGCGCGCAACCGAGTTTCCAAACAG
>JANPJI010000511.1:0-2975 GCA_031425425.1 Rubricoccaceae bacterium | reverse complement strand
GCGGAGCGCCTCGGCGACGGCCTTCTGCGAGCGCCGCTTGCCGAGGCGCTCGCCGAGGTCGGTCGCGAGGGCGTCCACGGCCTCGGCGACGATCGTGTTGAGGACGGTGAGCGGGAAGCTCACGGACTGGCTGGAGCCGACCGCCCGAAACTCGAACTTGTTGCCCGTGAAGGCGAACGGCGAGGTCCGGTTGCGGTCGCCCGCGTGGCGCGGCAGCGTCGGCAGGACGGGCGTGCCGAGGCCGAGCAGGCCCGACGGCTTGGACGACGAGGCGGAGCCGGCCGCGTCGATCTGGTCGTAGACGTCCGCGAGCTGGTCGCCGAGGAAGACGGACAGGATGGCCGGCGGCGCCTCGTTGGCCCCGAGGCGGTGGTCGTTGGCCGCCGTCGCGATCGTGGCCCGGAGCAGGTCCTGGTGGGTGTGGACGGCCTGGAGCACGGCCGTGCAGAAGAACAGGAAGCGCAGGTTCGAGTGCGGCGTGTCGCCGGGCTCGAGCAGGTTCTGGCCGTCGTCGGTGGCCATGGACCAGTTGACGTGCTTGCCGGACCCGTTGACGCCCGCGAAGGGCTTCTCGTGGAGCAGGCACGCGAGGCCGAAGCGCGGGGCGGTCCGCTGCAACACCATCATGACGAGCTGCTGGTGGTCCGCCGCGACGTTGGCGTTCTCGAAGACGGGCGCGAACTCGTACTGGCCCGGGGCGACCTCGTTGTGGCGCGTCGCGATGGGCACGCCGAGCTTGGAGAGCTCCTCCTCGGCGGCGTTCATGAACGCCATCACGCGGTCGGGGATGGAGCCGAAGTAGTGGTCGTCCATCTCCTGCCCGCGCGGCGGCGGCGCGCCGAGCAGCGTCCGCCCGGCCACGCCGAGGTCCGGCCGCGCCTCGAAGTAGGCCTCGTCGATGAGGAAGAACTCCTGCTCGGAGCCGCACGTCGCCGCGACGCGGTCGACGGGCTCGCCGAGGAGCGCGAGCGCGCGGCGGGCCTGCGTGGAGAGCGCCTCCATCGAGCGCAGCAGCGGGATCTTGTGGTCGAGCGCCTCGCCGGTCCACGAGGCGAAGGCCGTCGGGATGCAGAGCGTCGCCACGCCGTTGTGCTCGAGGATGAAGGCCGGGCTTGTCGGGTCGTAGGCGGTGTAGCCGCGCGCCTCGAACGTGGCCCGGAGGCCGCCGCCGGGGAACGACGAGGCGTCTGGCTCGCCCTGGATGAGGTTCTTGCCCGAGAACTCGGCGACGGCCCCGCCGCCCGCGCTCGGCACCATGAACGCGTCGTGCTTCTCGGCTGTGCGGCCGGTGAGTGGCTGGAACCAGTGCGTGTAGTGCGTCGCGCCCCGCTCGACGGCCCACTCCTTCATGGCGAGCGCGACGGCGTCGGCGGCGGTCTCGTCGAACGGCTCGCCGCGGTCTACGGTCGCGAGGAGGCGCTTGAGGACGGCCTTGGGCAGGCGCGCCTTCATCTCGTCGAGCCCGAAGGCGTTCTGGCCGAACAGGGCGCGGAGGTCGCGGGAGGAGTGGCCGTTGTGGGCCGCGGCGGGGCGGGAAAGGGTCAGGGCCATCGGAGGAGGGAAGTGGGTGGCGAGGGTTGCGTCTGGAGCCAACGGAGACGGGACAGGGGCCTCCCCCGTCTTCACTCCAAACGGTCGTTTTCTCAGGCGTCGTCGTTGAGCGCCATCGGCTCCGTGGGGAGTGCGCGCGTCTCCTTCAGGGTCGACAGGACGAGGCTGGTGCGCGTGCCGCGGACGCCGGGGAGCGCCTGGAGCCGGCCGAGGAGCCCCTCGAGCGCGGTCGTGTTGCGGACGCGGACCTTGAGCATGTGCGAGCCGTCGCCCGTGACCGAGTGCAGCTCCTGGACCTCGGGCATCGCCGTCACGCCGGCGATGAACTCGGCGTAGTGTTCGCTCCCGGCCGAGACGACGGCGACGAACGCCGTCACGTCGAGATGGAGACGCTTGGGGTCCAGCACGGCGTGGTAGCCCGTGACGACGCCGCGCTCTTCGAGCTTGCGCATCCGGTCGCTCACCGACGGCAGCGACAGGCCGACCGCCTCGGCGATGTCCTTGCGCTTGGCGCGGCCATCGGCTTGCAGGATCGTCAGGATCTGGACGTCGATGGCGTCGATGCGCTCCACGGGGTCAGGGTATGGGCTTTGCCGGCTTCGGCCCAAATCTAGCGTTCCCCAGAATGCCTATCTCGCTTTTTGCCTTACTTCGTAAAGCTTTCGTCTCGCCAGTCTGTCTACCGAGGGCGGCGTCCTCACGCAGAGGCACGAGGGCGGGGAGCCGTACACTTGGCGGCGCGGGACCGTAGCACAACGGTTAGTGCAGCCGGCTCATAACCGGACGGTTGCAGGTTCAAATCCTGCCGGTCCCACACATAATGCTCTATGCGATTGCGGCTGGAGTGAACCCGGTACGGTCACTCCATCGAAACGGCGTTGGAGGTGAGGAGCGTTCCGGCGTCCCTGTGCACGAGACCCAACGCTCCCTAATTTCCCTACGAGCAGGCCCAGCCAGCCCCGGCGTGCCCGTGACCGGTGGAGGCGCTCCGGTGAGGAGCTCCCTGCGGCGCACCCTCACGCCGGGACCGCGAACCACTCCCGCGACGAGGCCCGGACGACCCGCCGGACGACGGGGCCGCCGGGCCCGACCTCGCTCGCCCAGAACGGCTGGGTGAGCGACACATTGGCCGGCCGGTACGTGACCCCGAAGGCCCCCGAGGTCTGGAGGTTGTTCCCGGCCGTGACCGACCCGTTGATCTGTGTGTTCGCGGCCGTCTGAATGTCGTTGTTGGCGAACAGCTGCCCCGCGATGGTGAGCGACCCGTTCTGGACCACGATGTTGTTGCCGGAGTAGAGCCCGAACGAGTTCTGCCCCGTCGTCGGGTCGGACGTCGTGGTCACGTTGTGGCGGATCGTCACGTTCCCCCTCGTGATGATGGTCCCGTACCCGGTGAACGTCACGTCCCCCTGCGTCGTGAGGTT
>JANPJI010000510.1:0-8033 GCA_031425425.1 Rubricoccaceae bacterium | reverse complement strand
TGGCCGAAGCGGCCGTTGAGCGCGGCGGCGAGGGCATGGACGGCCGGCGGCTGCGTGGGGCCGGCCACGAACGCGGCGCGCCCGCCGGCGGCGCGGACGTCCTGCACGATGGCCGCGACGATGGCCTGCTGATCGGCTGTGACCGCGGCGCGCGCGCCCGTGTCCACACCGAGGGCGGCGGCGACGGCGGCGGCGAAGAACGGCACCTGCCCGGCCTTCATCCGCAGGCGGTGGTCCGCCATGCCGCCCGTCGTCGTCATCGTGGACTCGGCGACGTAGAGGCGGCTCATCGGGGCGCGGCCGGCGGCAGCGGCCCCGCGGCGCGCGTCGGCGCGGCGGCTCTCGGCGTACTCGCGGCCGTTCCAGACGCCCGCGTGGGCGTCGCCGAGGAAGTCGCCGTCGAACGAGACGATGACGTCGGCCTCGGAGAAGCGCGTGAGCGGGCGGGCGGCGCGGCCGAAGGCGGCCTGGAGGCCGAGCGCCTCGTGGTCGTCGCCGTGGGCACCGAGCGTGATCCACTGCGCGCCGGGGCTGGCCGCGAGGAGCTGGTCGCGGAGGGCGAGGACCGTGGCCGACGACGTGGGCTCGGCGAGGACGACGAGGCGACCCTGGCCGCGGACAGCGGCCGCAGCCGAGACGAAGCGGCCCCAGTCGGCGCGGCCGGGCGCGGCCGTGGCGCTGTCGCGGAAGTGGATGTGGCGGGAGCGGTCCGGGTCGTAGAGCTGGAGCACGGACGCCTGGGCGAGCGCGTCGCTCGCGCCGCGGCTCACCGGGTGCTCGGGGTTGCCCTCGACCTTGACCGGCCGGCCCTCGTGGCTCTGCACGAGGAGCGCGTGTCCGACGCCGCCGAGCGGCATCGCCGTGGCGAAGTAGGTGGGCAGGCCCGCGATGATCTCCTGCGGCTTGCGCGCGTACGGGACGATCGTCTCGACGGGGCGGCGGCAGCCGGTCAGGCCCGCGAGGGCCGCCGAGGCACCCATAACCTTGAGAAAAGTCCGGCGGCTCGTCGCCTCGTCCTCGCCGCCCGGCGTGCTGTCCGGAGCAGCCCCGGGGGCGAACTCGTGGTGGCGAAGGGCCGCCATGCCGGGCACCCCGGTGCGGTCCGCCGTGCTGCGCCACGGCTGCGGGCGGCCGTCGGCGGCGCGGGCGTCATCGTCGGCCGCGAGGTCGGCGGCGCTCAGAACGTCGAGCTCAATCATCGGGGAGGGATCGGGGATGAGGGATGTGGGATGAGCGGAAGGTGGACCGGCGCTCTGCCCATCCCCCGTTCCCCATCCCGCATGGCCTCTAGTAGTGGCAGGCCGAGCAGTTCTGGGGCGGCTTGATGCCTTCGCGGGCGATCCGCTCGCGGTTGGCGGCGACGTAGGCGTCCCACGTCTCGTCGTCGGCGCGGACCTGGGCGTTGAGGCCCATCTGCGTCACGGTGGCCGGGTCGCGGAGGTACTCCTCGGGGTTGCGATGGCACTCGAGGCACCAGCCCATGCTGAGCGGCTCGGCCTGGAAGACGACCTCCATCTGGTCGATGCGCCCGTGGCAGCTCTCGCAGCCGACGCCGACGTTGACGTGCGCGGCGTGGCTGAACTGCGCGTAGTCCGGCAGGTGGTGGATCTTGACCCACTGGATGGGCACGCCCGTCGCCCAGCTCTCGCGCACCGGCAGCAGCTTGGGGCTCTGCGTCTGGACCACGCTGTGACAGTTCATGCACGTCTGCGTGGACGGCACGTTGGCGTGAGGGCTCTGCTCGACGTTGTTGTGGCAGTACCTGCAGTCCATCCCGAGCTGGCCCGCGTGGAGTGCGTGGCTGTACGGGACGGGCTGCTCGGGCTGGTACCCCACCTCGTAGAACTGGGGCGACAGGTAGTACCAGGCGAGCAGCGTCACCAGAAGACCGCCGCCGAGCACGCCCACGAGCGTGAGCGTCGGGAGTGTGTTGGCGACGCGCGGAAACAGCTGGGGCATAGCCGCTGGGTAGAGAAAGGGCCGGTCGGTCGACGGCTGAGGAGGGCTCTGGAAGGTAGATCCGGGCCTCCTTGGTCGGAGCGAAGATAGATCGAAGGGACGGCGCGAATCCGTGCCCCGGGGCGTTGGGGTCGACCCCGGAGACCCCGCGCAGGCGCGAAGCCGTACAGGCCGCAGAAGTTTCAGTCCGGAGTGAAACCTCGCTCGCTCGAAGCCCCCGCGGCCGTGACCGGACGTGCGCTGAGGCGCAGGAACCGCGCCGTGAGCAGGACGGCGGCGGCGGCGAGGCCGAGCGTGAGCCCCCACCACATCCCCGGCGCGCCCTGCCCGGCGCGGAGCATCAGCCACGCCCCCAGGCCGAGCCCGAGGCCCCAGTACGCGACCGCGCTGATGAGCATCGGCGCGCGCGTGTCCTTGAGCCCGCGGAGCGCACCCGCGGCGGCGGCCTGCGTGCCGTCGAACAACTGGAACACGGCCGCGATGCCGAGCAGAGCCACGGCGCGGCGCGCCATCTCGGGGTCGGCGTTCGCCCCGGCGTAGACCCACACGATGACCGACGGGACGAACCAGAACACGAGCGCCGAGGCGAGCATCGAGGCCGCTCCGAGCCCGATCGCCACCGACCCCGCGCGCGCCGCGCCGGCGGTGTCGCCCGCGCCGGCGGCCTGGCCCACCCGCACGCCCCCGGCCATCCCGATCCCGAGCGGGACCATGAACGCGACGCTCGCCGCGTTGAGCGCGATCTGGTGCGCCGCGAGCGGCAGCTCGCCCGTCCGCCCGATCAGGAGCGTCGCGACCGTAAACAGGCCGCTCTCGAGCCCGAAGTTCACCCCGATGGGCCACCCGAGGCGGAACAGCGTCCACAGCCCGTGCCCGTCCGGCTGGGTGAGGCCGTCGAAGAGCCGGAACCGGCCGAGGGGGCCGCGCCAGAGGTACAGCCCGAGTGCGAGCACCATGACGGTCGTCGCGATAGACGACGCCCAGCCGGCCCCGACGAGCCCGAGCGCGGGCACGCCGAGCAAACCGTAGATCAGGACCGCGTTGAGCGACACGTTGAGGACGAGCCCGAGGCCGGTCGCGGCGAGGACGGGGCGCGGCTTCCCGGCCCCCTCGCAGAGCCCGCGGAGAGCGGTGAACAGGAGCGTCGGGACGAGCCCCCAGCGCTCGGCGGCGAGGTAGCGCGCGGCGAGCGCGGCCGTCTCGGGCACCTGCCCGGTCGCCCGGAGGATCGGCTCGGCGAAGCCGACGAGGACCACGCCGGGGACGCCCAGCAGGACGGCCAGCCAGAGGCCCTGCCGCGCCGCCCGGCCCGCCCCCGCGTCGTCGCCCGCGCCGACGGCCTGCGCGACGGACGGCTGCACGGCCACGATCACGCCCATGCACACGAGGACGAGCGTGAAGTAGAGCGTCGAGCCGAGGACGGCGGCGGCCAGCGCGTCCGTCCCCAGACGGCCCACCATCACCACGTCCAGGAAGCTCATCGACATCTGGACGAGCTGCGTCAGGACGAGCGGGAGGGCGAGAATGAGGGTCTCGCGAACCTCGCGGCGGACAGCGGAGCGGGGCACAGAAGAGAGCGGGCAGGTATAGCGGGCACCGCCCGCGCCGATACAGTACGACCCGCTCCTTCGGTCCGATGGCTCTCCCAGCGCCCGCTTCTACACGGCCCGATACGCTCCGCTCGTACCGGCTGCTGTTCGTGCTGATCGCGGGGGCCAACGCCGCGCTCGCGCTCGCCCACCACCTCGACGGTGCCGACGCCGCAGACCCCCTCTGGATCCGCCTCGGCGTGAGCGGGCTCGCGCTCGCACTCGGTGCCACGGTGGAGACCGTCGGCATCGTGCGGCGGCACGCCCGGATGCTCGTCTACAGCGCCGCGTACGTCGTCGTGGCCGTTTCGGCGGCGCTCCTCGCCTGGAACGCGTTCGCTCCGTCGTACGCGCTCGGTCACCTCGCCGTCGTCGCCGCACTCGGGCTCGGCGGGGCTGTGACCTCCAGGCGATCGGGTGCCGTCCAGGGCCTGATGGCCGCCGCAGTCCTGCTCCCGCTCGCCGGGCTGGCCCTCGCCCCGGCACCGCCGGGCATCGAGCCGGCCACGTTCCTTCTGAGCCTGTTCCTGACGGCCGGCATCGCCGCTGTCCTCGCCCGCGAGCGAGCCCGCATCGCGGCCCGAATCGACGGCCAGCAGGCCCGCTACCAGAGCGTGTTCGACCAGGTCGCCGACGGGATCTACCTCGCCGACGCCGCCTCGCGGCGCATCCTCGATGCCAACCCCGCCATGCTTCGCATCTCGGGCTACTCGCTCGACGCGCTCCGCCGGCTCCGTATCGACGACCTCATCGCCGTCGGTCCGGGCGAGACGCCGGTCGAGGACAACGTCCGCGCCGTCCAGGCGCTCCGCGCGATCGTCCTGCCGCCGCGCCGGATGCGGACGGCAAGCGGCAAGCTCCTCGACGTCGAGGTCAGCGCGACGGTGATCGACACCGGCGACGGGGCCGACACGATGTGCGTCGTCGTCCGCGACGCGACCGAGCGGACGCGGGCCGAGCGGGCGCTCTGCCAGGCGGCGGCCGAAGCCGAGACGGCGCGGACCCGGGCCGAGGAGCTTCTCCGGCTCAAGGCGTCGTTCCTGGCCAACATGAGCCACGAGATCCGGACGCCGCTCACGGCCATCCTCGGCTACGCCGACCTCCTCGCCGAGGAGGTCTCCGGCGACGCCCGCGAGATGGTCGCCGTGATCTCGCGGGGCGCGACCCGGCTGCACCGGACGCTGAACTCGGTCCTCGACCTCGCCCGGCTCGACGCCGACCAGCGCCCGCTCGACGCCGTCCCGGTCGACCTCGCGACAGAGGCCAACGCCGCAGTCGCGGCACTGCTTCCGCTCGCCCGCGCCCGCGGGCTGGAGATCACGGCCGTCGCCCCGCACGGCCCCGTCTGGGCCTCTGCCGACCCCAGCGCCGTCGCCCGCATCCTCGACAATCTCGTCGGCAACGCGATCAAGTTCACCGCGGCCGGCCGCGGCACCGTCGCGGGTGCATCCGACGGCCCAAACGCGACGCTGTCGGTCTGCGACACCGGCCCGGGCATCCCCGACGCGTTCCGAGCGAGCCTCTTCGACGAGTTCCGGCAGGCCTCGACCGGGCACGGCCGGACGCACGAGGGCTCCGGCCTCGGCCTCGCCATCACGCACCGTCTCGTCGAGCGGCTCGGCGGGGCGATCGCCGTCGAGAGCGTTGAGGGGTGCGGGACGACGTTCACGGTCTCCCTCCCAGGCGCGGTGCCGACCGAGGCCCCCAGGCCGGCAGCCCCGGTCCTCGAAACCGGGACGGCGGTGGTGTGAGCGCTCTCGGCGGGCCGGTTCCAGGGCACAACGGTGAGCCCTGACCGACGGCATCCGGCCGGCACCGGAGCCTCTGTATCTTCGCCGGATGTTCCACGACCTCGCCCCCCCACGCACCGCATCGCCCCGCGCGGTGCCCACCGCCACCGAGCCGGCCGTCGACGTGACGGTCGTGGTCGTGACGTACAACGTGCGCGAGTTCCTGGAGCAGGCGCTCGGGTCGATCGAGAGCGCCTCGGCCGGGCTGACCGTCGAGACGTTCGTGGTCGACAACGACTCGGCCGACGGGACGGCCGCGGCCGTCCGCGAGCGGTTTCCGAACGTCCACCTCATCGCCAACGAGACCAACGTGGGGTTCGCGACGGCGAACAACCAGGCCATCCGGCAGTCGCGCGGGCGCTACGTGCTCGTGCTCAACCCCGACACGCTCGTCCAGGAGGACACCCTCCGGACGCTCGTCGCGTTCATGGACGCCCGCCCTCGGGCTGGAGCCGTCGGCCCGCGCATCCTCAACCCGGACGGGACGTTCGCGCCCGAGAGCCGCCGGTCGTTCCCGACGCCGGCGGTGGCGTTCTACCGCATCTCCGGGCTCGGCCGGCTGTTCCCGAAGAGCCCACGGTTCGGCCGCTACAACCTCTCTCACGTCTCGCCCGACACCGGCGGCAAGGTCGACGCGCTGAGCGGGTCGTGCATGATGGTTCGGCGCGACGCCGTGATCGGCCAACGGCCATCGGGCATCGGGGGAGAAGACGAGACAGGAGTTGCAGACGGCCGCGAGACCAGCCCCGATGGCCGCTCCTCGAGGGCCGTTCCCCGCCCGGCAGGGTTGCTCGACGAGGACTTCTTCATGTACGGCGAGGACCTCGACTGGTGCTACCGGATCCAGCAGGCGGGCTGGCAGATCCACTACACGCCGCGGACGCAGATCATCCACTACAAGGGCGAGAGCACGAAGAAGGGCGACCTCCGCTACGTGCTGCTCTTCTACGGGGCGATGCTCCGGTTTGTCGAGAAGCACGTCCGCCGGCCCGGGGCGGGACGCGCCGAGCGGGCGGCGTCGCAGGCGCTCGCGGTCGGGCTCCGCGCCGGCATCGTTGCACGCGGCGTCCTGGCGGCGCTCGGGCGCCTCGCGCGCGCCGTCGCCCGTCCGACCGTCGACCTCGGTCTCGCGTGGGCGGCGCTCGCCGGGGTCGCGCAGATCTGGTCGCACACGGAGCGGTTCGCGTTCGCGTCGGGCTACTACACCGTCGTGCTCCCGGCCTATGCGGCTGCCCTCGCGCTCGCCGTGCGGGCCGGCGGCGAGCGCCAGCGCGAGCCGCTCGGGGCGGTGATGTGGGGCACGGCCGCCGCCACCCTGGCCGTGGCGACGGCCTCGTTCTTCGTCCCCTCGATCGCGTTCAGCCGCGCCACCGTTCTGTTCGGCTACGCCGCCGCCGCCGTTCTGCTCGTCGCCCGGCGCCTGGCCGGGCGGACGCGGCGGGCCGGCACGCGGCGCGTTCTCGTCGTCGGGTCCGCGACTGAGGCGGCGCGGCTGAAGCGCCTCGTCGGCGTCCCCGGCCGCGACCCCGCCGAGGTGGTCGGCTACGTCGCCGAGCGGGCGGACACGCCGGGCGCGGCGGACACGCCGGGCGCGGCGGACGCGCCGGGGCACGTGGGTCCGCCGCGGCAGCTCCGCGACCTCGCCCGTCTCCACAGCGTTCACGAGGTCGTCTTCGCGGCCGACAGCCTCACCAACACGGCCATCCTCGACGGGATGCGCGCGCTCCGCGACGTGCCGGTCCACCTCAAGATCCTCGCGTCCGGCCGCGACCGGATCATCGGCAAGGCGTCCGTCGAGGACGTCTCGGCACCGCTTCTCGACGCCGAGCGGGCCGTCGCGCCGCTCCGCCGCGGTCGGCGTCTCGTCGAGGTTCCTGTGGCAATCGTCGGGGTTCTCCTCGTGCCAGTTCTCCGCCTCGCGGCCTCGCTCAGGCCCGGCGTGCGAACGCGCCGCGCCGCGGCGCTCGCCGGTCGGATGCCGGCCGTGCTCGCCGGCCGCGAGGCCCTCGTCGGCTACGACCCGGCCAGCCCGCACCCACCGCCGGCGTGGGGGCTCGCGCCAGGCGTCGTGTCGGTCCTCGACACGCTCGCAGACCCGCCGACGACCATCGTCGAGGCGCACCGGGCGTACTGGTTCTACGCCCGCCACCAGTCCGCCGGGTTGGACCTCCAGATTCTCTGGAAGTCGCTGACGCGGTGAGCGGTGAGCGGAAGTCAACCGCCACCCAAAAAACGTGTCATCCTGAACTTGATTCAGGATCTGCCTTTTCGTTCTCCCAACGTGGAGAAATGCGAAACACAGATCCTGAATCGAGTGGGCTGCGACGGCCTGCAGCTCAGGATGACACTGTATTCAAGTTCCTGCCGGACGAGCGCCTCGGCGCGGCCGGTTCACCGTCTACGAGCACTGCCCGCGGCACTGCGTCTGCGGCCTGATGCTCACCGACCGTACCTTTCGCCCCCACCCGCCCACTGCCCGATGGCCCACCTGCTCGACTTCGAGAAACCGCTCGCCGACCTGGAGACGAAGCTCCAGGAGCTCCGCCGGTTCGAGGCCGAAGACGGCACGGTCGACCTCTCGCAGCAGATCGAGGCCCTCGAAACCCGCGTCGAGACGCTCCGGACGTCGATCTACCGTTTAATGATGCGGTGTCCTCGGTGATATATAGGGCTTAACACAGTCTGTCCCTACACG
>JANPJI010000509.1:0-3289 GCA_031425425.1 Rubricoccaceae bacterium | reverse complement strand
GGGCTTGCGCGTGTGCGTGATCGTGTCGCCGACCTTGGTGTCCTGAACGTCCTTCACGGACCCGATGACGTAGCCGACGTCGCCGGGATAGAGGGCCGGCATGGGCTGCATGCCCATCTTGAGGTGCCCGACCTCCTCGGCGTAGTAGCGCGCGCCGGTGGCCATGAACGTGATCGGGTCGCCCTTCTTCAGCGTCCCCTGGACGACGCGGACGTAGACGACCGAGCCGCGGTACGTGTCGAACGTCGAGTCGAAGATGAGCGCCTGCAGCGGCGCCTCGGGGTCGCCGGTTGGCGGCGGCACGCGGGCGACGATGGCCTCTAGAATGGCCGCGACGCCCAGGCCGGTCTTGGCCGACGCGTGGAGCACGTCGTCGAGCTCGCCCCCGATCAGGTCCACGACGGACTGCGCGACGACCTCGGGCTCGGCCGAGGGCAGGTCCACCTTGTTGAGCACCGGCACGATTTCGAGGTCCGCGCCGACGGCGAGGTACAGGTTCGAGATCGTCTGCGCCTCGACGCCCTGCGCGGCGTCCACGACGAGGATGGCCCCTTCGCAGGCGTTGAGCGCACGCGAGACCTCGTACGTGAAGTCCACGTGGCCCGGCGTGTCGATGAGGTTCAGGACGTACGTCTCGCCGTCGTCGGCGAGGTAGGTCATCCGGATCGCGTGGCTCTTGATGGTGATGCCGCGCTCGCGCTCGAGGTCCATCGAGTCGAGGACCTGCGCCTGCATCTCGCGGCTCGTGAGCGTGCCGGTGGCTTCGAGAAGCCGGTCAGCGAGGGTGCTCTTGCCGTGGTCGATGTGGGCGACGATGCAGAAATTGCGGATGCGGCTCTGGTCCAAGGCGGTAGCTGCGAGGCGTGCGGGGGCAACGCCGAAGCTAGCCCCGCCCGTGCCGCGGCTCGCCGAAAACGCCGCGCGGCCGGGAGCGTGCGTCCCCGCGGAGACGCACGTGCGGATCTTGCCCGCGCGCCCCCCGACCGTCATGCAGATCGCCTCTCCACCTCCGGCCGCGGCACCTGCCGGCGCGCCAGTGTGCCTCAACTGCGCCGTGCCGCTGCTGGGGGCGTTCTGCGCCTCGTGCGGACAGCGCGCGGCCACCCCCGCGCGCGTCACGCTCCGCGGGCTCTGGACCGACTTCCGGGTCGCACAGCTGGGGCTCGACCGCGGCGTCTTCGTCACGCTCCGCGACGTCGTGGTGCGGCCGGGCGTCGTCGCGCTGGCGTTCGTCGAGGGCCGCCGGCGGAGGTACGTCCACCCGGTAGCCTTCCTGTTTCTCGCGTACGGCCTGTACGCGGTCTCGTTCAACCTCCTCGAAGCGCCGATGCTCGCCGCGATGAAGGCGGCCTTTCAGGAGCAGGCGACCGACACGACCATGACGCCGGCGCAGCGCGACGCCCTGGTCGCGGGGGGGCTCTCGGCCACGCGGTTCTCGGTCGCCTACGGGCCGTACCTGAGCATCTTCAGCGTGCTTCCGTTCGCGGGCCTGCTGCGGGCGTTCCTGCCGCGCGGCGGGCGCACCGTCGCCGAGTGCGCCGTCTTCGCGCTGACGACAGAGGCCGCGTTCGCGGTCGTCTCGGGCGTGGTCACGAACCCGCTCGTGGCGTGGACGGGCGCGCTCGGCCTGTCGCCCCTCTCGTTCTCCTTCTACTTCGTGTTCACGGCGCTCGGCGCGGCCGTGTTCTTCGACCGCCGGCCGCGGACGGTGCTCCGCGCGCTGGCCGCGCAGGCGCTCGCGCTCGTGCTGTACCTGGTGGTGATCGGCGTCGCCTCGGCGGCGTACGGCGTCGCGGTCACGATGCGCTCGGCGGGCTAGCGCGGCGGATCGGCCGAGCACGTCCCGGCGGCCCACGCCGAGAACGCCGTGCAGAGCCCTCCTCCCGCGACCAGCGCGCGAGGCGCTCAGCGGGCGAGGCGCACGCGCAGGCCGACCGCGACCGTCGAGCGCGACGTGCCGAACAAGGGTGCCGCCACGCCTCGCGCCTCGACCCCCACACCCACGCCGGAGAACGGGTACACGTCCAGCCCGACTCCGCCGACGAGGTGCGGACCGAACAGGCCCTCCTCGGTCGACGCCGCAAGGCCCTCGCCGAAGCCGCTCGACGAGCGCTCGACGACCGAGACGCCGACGCCCGCGAACGCGCGCACGTCGAGGATCCGGTCGCGATTCGAGACGGACCCGAGCACATCGACGGCCGCACCGGTGACACGGCCGCCGTCGTCCATGAACACCGCCGAGGAGTAGAGCACGCCGCGGCCACCGACCGAGAATGGGCCGGCGACCGTGCGCTCCAGCCCGAGCGTCGCGACGCCGGTCAACTCGCCGGACACCCCTCCGCCCGCGCTGAGGCGCCAGTGCGGAGCAGCCGTTTGCAGACCCGTCCCGTTCGGGAACAGCGGGGCCTGGGCCGACGCCGTCGAGGCGAGCAGGAGGAACGCGGCGGCGAGGCGCATCGACGGGCGGGCGAGTCCGGAGCGGAAAGTGTACCGATCCGTTCGCCCCGGTTCAGGTCGGTTCGCTCTTCCCGAGGTCATCCACGAGGCGGTACACGTCGGCGAGCGGCACGGCGACGCCGAGCGCCTCGGACTCCAGCACGGCGTCGAGCCCGACCACGAACCGGAGCGCCCAGCCGTCTCCCGTCCGCACGACCCGCGTCACCTCGGCCGCCGTCGTCTCGACGAGCCAGTACTCGGCGAGGCTCTCGGTCTGCGTGTACGCCCGCATCTTGGTCCCGCGGTCGCGGCCGGCCGTCGACGGCGAGGCGATCTCGACGATCAGTGTCGGGTTGAGCAGGATCGGCGGGCTGTCGTCCGAATACTCGGGCGGACCGCAGACGAACACGAGGTCGGGATAGCCGTAGCGGCCGGCCTCGGTGCGCACGCGCTGGTCGCCGGCTCCGCCGCGGCATCCCCGCGCTGTCATCGGGCCGTGGAGGGCTGCGGCCAGGTTGAGCGTGACCTGGTTGTGCGCCGGACTCGCACCGGCCATCGCCTGCAGGTCGTCGTCGTAGCCGTGGACGGGAATCACCTCGCCGTCCCAGTATTCGTAGCGCATTCCCTCCGGCGCGGCGGCGTCGAAGGCGAGGTACTCCTCGACGGTCATCCTCAGTCGACGGGCGGCAGTCATGGCGGGTCGGACACGTTCGCGCCAAGATAGGCGGCCCGCCCGGCGGTTCAGCCGAGCGCCTTGCGGAGCAGGGCGATCTGGCCGCCGTGGTACGCCGCGTGCTGCGCGAGCCCGGCGAGCAGGTACCCGACCGTCCCGCCCGTCCCCTGCGCACGGTCG
>JANPJI010000508.1:0-4760 GCA_031425425.1 Rubricoccaceae bacterium | reverse complement strand
CATGGTCGGCCCGCAGGCGGCCCCCACGGACGGCCCGCGGCCCGGCCCCAACCAGTGCCACGACATCACGGTGTACCCCGAGATCGGGCTCGCCGGCGGCGCGTGCGCCGGCTACGGCATCCTGCTCGACATCCGCGACCTTGCCAACCCGACGCGCATCGCGGCCGTGGCGGACTCCAACTTCGCCTACTGGCACTCGGCGACGTTCAGCAACGACGGCCGCACGGTCCTCTTCTCGGACGAGTGGGGCGGCGGCTCCGCGCCGCGCTGCCGCGACACGGACCGCCCCGAGTGGGGGGCCAACGCGCTGTTCACCATCGACGGCACCGAGCTGGACTTCCAGAGCTACTACAAGCTCCCCGCGGCACAGACGGCGCAGGAGAACTGCGTCGCGCACAACGGCTCGCTCGTGCCCGTCCCGGGCCGCGACGTCATGGTGCAGGCGTGGTACCAGGGCGGCCTCTCCATCTTCGATTTCACCGACCCGGCGCGGCCCACCGAGGTCGCCTTCTTCGACCGCGGCCCGATGAACGCGGACGCCCTCGTGATGGCCGGCTACTGGTCCGCGTACTGGTACAACGGCTACCTCTACGCGTCCGAGATCGGCCGCGGCCTCGACGTGTTCCGGCTCACGCCGAGCGACGCCCTCTCGGTCAGTGAGATCGCCGCCGCCGAGTCCGTCCGCGTGGACGAGCTCAACCCCCAGAACCAGACGCGCGTCGTCTGGCCGGCGAGCGCCGTCGTGGCGCGGGCGTACCTGGACCAGCTCGTCCGCTCGGAGGCCCTCGACGCGGCGAGCGCCACACGCGCCGCGGACGAGATCGGCCAGGCCGCAGCCCTCCCCGCCGGCGCCCGCGCGACGCGCCTCGGCGCGATGGCTGAGCGGTTCGAGGCAGATGCCCAGACGGCGACAGCCGCCGGCCGCGCCTCGGACGCGGAGCGGCTCCAGCGCCTCTCGGCCACGCTGCAGGAGATGGGCGCGATGCGCTGACGTTGGCGAGGCTGCCGTCCGGGGCCGGCTACGGCCAGCCCCGGACCGACGTGCCGCCGAAGATCCCGCGGACCACCTCGGGCGGGAAGTGGCCGGTGAAGGCCGGCTCCAGCGCGCTCGCCGCGTTGAGCGCCCGGGCGTGCTCGGGATCGAGCTGGATTTCGAGCGAGGCCTGGTGGCCCGCGAGCTGCTCCGTCGTGCGCGCGCCGACGATGACCGACGTGACGCCGGGCCGAGCCGAGGCCCACGCGAGGGCGACCTGCGCGAGGGGCCGGCCGGCCTCCGCGGCGACGGCCCGGAGGGCGTCCAGGATGGCCCAGTTCCGGTCGGTGAACAGCGAATCCCCGAACGGGTTCGGCCCGCTCAGCCGGCCCCCGCCCCTCGCCCCGACATCTCCGCGCTCATACTTCCCCGTGAGGAACCCGGCAGCGAGCGGGCTCCACGGGGTGATGCCGAGGCCGAGGACGTGGGCAGCCGGGACGTGCTCCCGCTCGACGCTCCGCTCGACGAGCGAGTACGGCACCTGGAGCGCGATCGGGCCGGGCACGCCCTGCGCCTGGGCCAGCGTCGCCACGCGCGTGGCGTACCACGCCGGTACGTCCGAGAGGCCGACATACCGGGCCTTGCCCGAACGGACAAGGCCGGCGAGCGACTCGACGACCTCCTCGGCCGGCGTGAGGGTGTCGTAGGCGTGGAGCCAGAAGAGGTCGACGTAGTCGGTCTTCAGCCGCCGGAGCGAGCCCTCGATGGCGCGGTGGAGGTTTTTGCGGCCGTTGCCGCCGGCGTTGGGGTTGCCGGGCTCCGCGTTGAACGTGTACTTCGTGGCCAGCACGAGCCGGTCGCGAAGGCCGCGGTCGGCGACGAGGCGCCCGACGATCTCCTCGGAGCGGCCCCCGGCGTAGACGTCGGCCGTATCGACGGCGTTGCCGCCGGCCTCAACGTAGGCGTCGAAGACGGCCGCCGAGGCGTCGCCGTCGGACCCCCAGCGGGCGGTGCCGAAGGTCATCGTGCCCAGCGTGAGCGGGCTCACGACGAGGCCGGAGCGGCCCAGCGTGCGGAAGGAGGTCAGGTCCATCGGGTCCGTGGGATCGGGTGGGTGGGCGCGCGCTCAGACGGGCCGGTCGAGGAGGTCGTACGCGCCGCCGAAGATGAACTGCTTCATGTCCGGCCCGCCGATGAAGTCGTGCGGGAAGCCGAGGTCCATCCGGCTGACGGCGTCGAGGCGCTGCAGGTGCTCGGCGGAGAGCCGCACGTCGAGCGCGCCGAGGTTGTCGGTGAGGTGGGCGAGGCTGCGCGCGCCGAGGATCGGGACGTGGCGCCCGGGCTGCTGCCGGATCCACGCGAGGGCGACCTGTGCCGGGCTCCGCCCGATCTCGGCGGCGACCGCGACGGTCTCGCGGGCGATGGCCGTCGCGCGGTCGGTCGCGTAGCGGTCGTAGACCTGGTTCTTCATCTGGTCCAGCCGCGCGCCCTCGCCCGTGCCGGACGTCGCGCCCGCGTCCGGTTCCGCGCCCCGCGCTTCGCCTGCAGAGCCGTCGCGGAGGTACTTGCCGGTGAGCGCGCCCGAGGCGAGCGGCGACCAGTCGAGAACCGACAGGCCGTGTGCGGCGGCCATCGGGAGCAGGTCGCGCTCGGGCGTCCGCTCGATGAGGTTGTACTCGATCTGAATCGCCGAGAACGGCGTTAGTCCGCGCTCATTGGCCAGCGTGACCGCCTCCGAGACGACCCACGCCGGCGTGTCGCTCAGGCCGAGGTAGAGCACCTTGCCGGCGCGGACGAGGTCGTCGAGCGCGCGGACGACCTCGGCCGTCGGCGTCAGGCCGTCCCAGGCGTGCATCCACAGCAGGTCGATGTGGTCCGTGCCGAGGCGCGCCAGGCTGGCCTCGACGGAGTGCACGAGCGCCTTGCGGGCGTTGCCGCCCGAGTTCGGGTCGCCGGGGCGCATCGCGGCCGTGTACTTGGTCGCGACGACGAAGCGGTCGCGGTCCGACGCGACAAACTCGCCGACGTAGCGCTCAGACGTGCCGTTGGTGTAGGCGTTGGCCGTGTCGATGAAGGTGCCGCCGGCCTCGGCGAAGGCGTCGAACATCCGGCGGGACTCGTCCTTCGAGGCGCCCCAGCCCCAGTCGTCGCCGAAGGTCATCGTGCCGAGGGCGAGTTCGCTCACGCGGAGGCCCGAGGGGCCGAGAAGCTGGTAGCGCATCGTGCAGGTGGTTATGTACCGAATGGAATAGTTCAGAGTGTCCCTCGTTCCCGCGACGGAATCTTTTTATTCCAACCAGAATAGAATTCAAACTCCTCCACTCCACCCAATGGCCCGCCCCCGCGCCTTCGACACCACCACCGCCCTCGCCGCCGCCCGCGACACGTTCTGGACGCGTGGCTACGAGGCGACAACGCTGACCGACCTCACGGACGCCATGGGCATCGGCCGGCCGAGCCTCTACAACGCCTTCGGCGACAAGCAGGCCCTCTTCCTCGCGGTGCTGGACGACTACGAGGCGGCCTACCGGCCCCTCTTCGCCGCCCTCGACGCGGAGCCCGACGCCCGCACCGCCGTCGCCGCGCACCTGCTCGCAGCCGCGACGGGCCTCGCGGAGCCGTCCCATCCGGCTGGCTGCCTGCGGGTGAGCCACACGGCACAGTGCGGTGCCCAGGAGCCCGCCCTCGCCGAGACACTCGCCGAGATGCAGCGCTGGCAGGAGGCGGCGTTCGAGGCGCGCCTCGCGCGGGCACAGCGAGACGGCCAGCTCGACGGCCGCGAGGACCCGGCCCTGCTGTCCGCCTTCTTCGTCGGGGCGATCAACGCGATGGCCGTCCGCGCGCGCGTGGACCGGGCCGAGGCCCCGCTACGCGGGATCGCCGAGCGGGCGATGCGGGCGTGGCCGGACCCCTGAGCGCGCCTCGGCGTCGCGTCAGCCGCGCCGCGGGACGATCCGCCAGAGCTGCCCGTTCTCCTCGTCCGTGACGATGTACAGCGCACCGTCCGGCCCCTCGCGGACATCGCGGATGCGCTGGCCGCGGTCGGCGAGCAGGTGCTCCTCGCCCGTCACCCGCCCGCCCTCGATGGTCAGGCGCACAAGGCGCTTTTCGCGGAGCGCGCCGACGAACAGGCTGCCGCGCCACGCCGGAAACGCGTCCCCGTGGTACCACTCGGCCCCCGACGGCGCGATCACCGGATCCCAGTAGTAGACCGGCTGCTCGGTGCCGGGCCGCGCGGTCGCCGACCCGGCGATCGGCGCGCCCGAGTACTCGACGCCATACGCGGCGACGGGCCACCCGTAGTTCTTGCCGCGCTCGACGAGGTTCAACTCGTCGCCGCCGCGCGTGCCCATCTCGACCTGCCACAGTCGGCCCTCGGCGTCGAAGGCGGCGGCCTGGACGTTGCGGTGGCCCGTCGACCAGATCTCCGGGAGCGCGCCGTCCTGCCCGACGAACGGGTTGTCGGGCGGGACCGAGCCGTCCGGCGCGATCCGGATCGTCTTGCCGAGGTGGCTGTCGAGCCGCTGCGCCTGCACGCGCATGGGCGTGTCCGACCGCTCGCCGAGCGTGACGTACAGCATCCCGTCCGGGCCGAAGGCGAGCCGCGAGCCGTAGTGCTTGTCGCCGTCGTACGTCGGCTGGACACGGAACACCGTCTGGACCTGCTCAACGCGGCGGCGGTCGGCCGAGAGAACGCCCCGCGCGACGGCCGTCCCGTTGCCCCCCTCGCGGGGCTCGGCGTAGCTCCAGAAAAGCGTCCGGTCCGTGGCAAACGCCGGGCTCAGCG
>JANPJI010000507.1:0-5340 GCA_031425425.1 Rubricoccaceae bacterium | reverse complement strand
CCCAAGACCTTTTGGCGGGCACGCCGCGTTCCATTGACCTTCGCCCCCCGGCGGCCTATCCTTCCCGCCCCTCCCGCGGAGTCTCTCATGCGCTCGACCCTCTACGCCGCCGTCCTGTTCGTCGCCCTCGCCGCGGCCCCGGCCCAGGCGCAGCTCCGCGACGACGCCCCGGCGCGTCCGGCCGCCGTCGCCCTGTACGACGGCCCCGCGTCGCCCGGCGGCCTGAACCTCGGGCAGCTGTTCAACTCCCGAACGCTCCAGTTCAGCCAGCAGGCCGAGTTCTCGACGACCACCGGCGGGGCGGGCACGCTCGGCCTCGGCGTCTACACGACGAGCCTCCAGTGGCAGCCTTCCGCGCGCCTCGCGGGCCGCGTGGACGTCGCCGTGGCCAAGAACCTGTTCAGCTCCGGCGCGCTCGGCAGCGCGTACGGCAGCGACGACTCGGCGCAGATCTACCTCCGCAATGCCGAGATCGCGTACCGACCGACGGCCAACAGCGTGCTCCACCTGAGCTTCCAGCAGAGCCCGTATGGCAGCTACGCGAGCCCCTACGGCTACGCCGATCCGTTCGGCCGCTCCGCATATGGCAATAGGACCGGCTTCAACGCGCGCGTCGGGACGGCCGGGGCGGACCAGCTCTTCTTCCGTGACGCGCCGCGCGACGGGCAGTAGGTGAACCGCCCGGGCCTGACGAACGGACTGCTCACGGCCGCGCTCGTCGCGTGCGGCCTCCTCGTGGCCGCGCTCGCCTACGGCTTCGCCACGCGCACGCTCACGCCCCGTACGGCGCCGACGCTGGCGACGGCTCCCGGCACGGGTCCGACAGCCGCCGACACGACCGGGCAGGCCCGCGAACTCGCCGCGGCGCGCGCGCGCATCACCGTCGAGATTCGCAACGCGGCGGGCGTGAACGGCCTCGCCGCCCGCGCCCGCACCCTCCTCATCCAGCGCGGCTTCGACGTCCTCGAAGTCGGAACGGCGCGCTCTGCCGACTCGTCCTCTGTCGCCAGCCGCACGGGGACGCGCGAGGACGCCGCCCACGTGGCCGGCGCGCTCGGGCTGCCCGCGCGCCGCGTCGTCGCCGGCGACTCGTCGGACGAGAACGCCGCGACCGTCGCCGTGACGCTCGGCCGCGACTACACCGATTTTCCCACGCTCCGCGCGCTCCGTTGACTCTCTCCGCTCCGCTCCATTCCGACGACATGACAGACGACATGACCCCAGACTCTGAGACCCCCGTCCGTACCCCCCGCACCGGGGCGACGGCCGGCCCGGACCTCGCGCGCCTCGCGATGGACGCCGCGCTCGACAAGAAGGCCCTCGGCGTGACCGTGATGGACCTCCGCGGCATCTCCGGCGAGGTCGACTACTTCGTGATCGCCTCGGGCGAGTCCGACCTCCAGATCCGCGCCATCGTCGACTCGGTCGTGGACCGGCTGCGGACCGAGGCCGGCGAGCGACCGCTCCACCGCGAGGGCCAGCCCGGCTCGTCGGGCTGGATCGTGCTGGACTACTTCGACCTCGTCGTGCACGTGTTCACGCCCGAGCTGCGCGCCCGCTACGACCTCGAACGGCTCTGGGGCGACGCGCCGACCAACACGGTCTCGGACGAGCACCCCGACGCGCCGATCCTCCGCGACGTCCAGCCCCGCAGCAGCGAGGCCGCCTAGCCGATGCGCCGCGCTGCTCTGCCCGTCCTCGGTCTGATGGCCCTCGCCGCGGCGTCGCTCGCGGCCTGCTCGGGCGGGTCGCGGGCGACGGCGGACGGCCGCTTCGGCCACCGCGCCGACGGCTGGGGGCCGGACGGCCGCGAGACGCTCCTGCTCGCCCCGCCCGCCGACTCGGCCGGCTACTTCGTCTACCCCGCCGTGGTGGACTCGGTCGCGGTGCGCCCGGCTCAGCGAGCCGTCGCCGCAGGCGAAGCCGTGCAGGTGGAGGTGCTCGTCAAGGGCGCGCTTCCGGACGCCTGTTCCGAACTCAACACCGTGACGCAGCAGCAGACGGGCCATTTCGTGACGCTCGCGCTGACGATGCGCCAGCCGCGCGGGGACGTCTGCGCCCAGGTCGTCCGGCCGTACCGGTTCTACGTGCGCCTGGACAGCCTCTTCGCGGCCGGCTCGTACACGCTGACGCTCAACGGGCGCGTGACGCCGTTCCAGATCCGCGAGACGCCCGCTCCGCAGCCGTGACGGTCGCCCGCCGCCTTCTCGTGGCCGCCGCTCTGAGCGGGGCCGTCGCCGTCGCGGCCGGAGCGTTCGGGGCGCACGCGCTCGGCGACGCGGTGACGCCCGAACGCCTCGACGTGTGGCGCACCGGGGCGACGTACGGGCTGATCCACGCCGTCGCGGCAGCGCTGGCGGCCGTCGCAGGCCGCGAGAGCCGGTGGGCGCGCCGCGCTTCCGCTCTGTTCCTGGCCGGCACCGTCCTGTTCTCGGGGAGCCTCTACGCGCTCGTCCTGCTGGACGCGTCATGGCTCGGGGCCGTGACACCGCTCGGCGGGGTGGCGTTCATCGCCGGCTGGCTCGCCCTCGCTGCGTCAGCGTGGGGCGAGCCTGACCGGGACCCCTAGGCCGCGTCCTCCTCGAAGAGGATCATGAAGCTCGGCGCGAGGTTGTGCTCCTTGGCGAGGCTCAGCAGCGCGTCGGCCGCCTCCTCGGGCGTCTCGAACGTCTTGAACTCCTTGCCGTCGACGGCGAGCGCGTAGTCCACCTCGCCGTCCTCGTCGGCGTCGAGGTCCTCCCACTCGACGGCCTCCTCGATGAGGAAGAGGTCGCGCTCGGGGTCGTAGGACGCCAGAAACTTCTCGCGGACGGACTCCTGGTCGATGAGGCTCACGTTGCCGAGGGCACCGTACTCCTCGTCGTAGAAGAGGGCCTCGGCGAGGAGCTGGTGGGCGAACTTGTCGGAGTTGAACGGGTCCATGACGGGACGGGGATGGGCGGAGAGTGCCGGCAACGTAGCACCGGCAGCGCGCGCGTGGAAACCCGGAAACCCCGGATCTGTGCCCGCGCCCCGGCTCTCGCCAACGGTTCACACGACGGACCCGCTCTCGGCGTCGAGACGCGCCGTCAGCGCCGCCGGGCCGTCCGTGTGGACGCGCGGGACAGCCCCGAGGTGGTGCCCGAGGCGCTCGACGAGCGTGGCCTCGACAGCGGCGGCGTCCAGCCGGCCCGTCGTCTCGCGGTCGAGCGACGTCACGCCGCGGTCCGCGATCCCGCAGGGCACGACGAGGTCGAACCACGAGAGGTCCGTCGTCACGTTGAGCGCCAGCCCGTGCATCGTCACCCAGCGGCTGCAGCGGATGCCCATCGCGCAGACCTTGCGCTCGGGTCCGCGTGTGGTGCCAGGCTCCGCGGAGGCGGAGAGCCCGACCCACACGCCCGTCCGGCCCGCGACGCGCCCGGCCGCAACACCGACGGTCGCGCAAGTGTCGATGACGGCGTCTTCGAGCGCGCGGAGGTAGCGGTGGAGGTCGCGGAGCGGCTTGCCGGCCGGCGTCCGGAGCCGGTTGAGGTCCACGACCGGGTAGGCCACGATCTGGCCCGGCCCATGGAACGTCACGTCGCCGCCGCGGTCGGTGCGGACGAGCGTGGCCCCGCGCGCGGCGAGCTCCGCCTCCGAGGCGAGCACGTTCGCCGCCTGCCCGCTCGTGCCGAGCGTGAACACGGGGTCGTGCTCGACGACGAGGAGCGCGTGGGCCGGCCGCCCCGCCTGCGCGGGGCCAGGCTCGGACTCGTGGCGCGCCGCGACGAGCCCGGCCTGGAGGCGGCGCTGCACGGCGAGCGCCTCGGCATAGGGCACGCGCCCGAGGCGGAACACGTCCAGGGGGGCCATCGGGGATCGGGAAACGCCGGGCGAGCCCGGACCGGGCATCGGGGATCGCCAAGCAGCCAGGCCAAACGCTCCC
This sequence comes from Rubricoccaceae bacterium, assembly GCA_031425425.1. Classification (GTDB taxonomy): domain Bacteria; phylum Bacteroidota; class Rhodothermia; order Rhodothermales; family Rubricoccaceae; genus DASVSE01. The sequence goes on along the minus strand of JANPJI010000507.1, from coordinate 1,433 downwards.
GCATTTCCCCGATGCCAGATGGCCGATCCCCGTTCCCCGCTAGTTCGAGAACAGGATGCGGAGGCTCACGCCGCCGTCGAACGACCGCGTCGGGAAGGCGTTGGTGCCCGAGGGCTTCGAGCGCTCGTAGCGGAAGAAGACGTCGGCCGTGACCTGATTCGAGACCGTGTAGCTGATGCGCGGCCAGAGCTGGATCCGGCGCGTGCTCAGCGGCTGGAGGACGACCGGGTCCGCCCCGCGAAGCAGGTTGTCGAGGTCCGTCCGGAGGTTGCGGATGAACGTCTGGTCGGTCGCGAGCGAGGCCGTCATCGTGAGCCGGAGGTTGTTGTTGAGCCGGCGCAGGCCGAGCAGGCGGAGGCCCGTCTTGGCGTAGCTCAGCTGCACCTGCACGTCCTCGATGGCCTTCTGCGTGAGCTGGTTCGACGTCGTCTGGAGCGTGTACAGGTTGGACCGGTTCCACGTCACGTCCGCCTGGATGCCGCCGCGGATGCCGACCGAGGCGCCGAGGAGCGGCTGGAACCGCTCGTTGACCGTGACGACGTTGGCCTCGGACGACCCGCCGCCGCCCTCGACGGCCGGGGCGGCGAGGGTGAACGTCGTCGCCTCCGCCCCGCTGCCAACCGTGATGGTCCGCGGCTGGTTGTCGGTGGCGAAGAACGACGAGTAGTCCGCCTGGCTTGTCGCCGAGTAGTTGTGGCGCAGCGTGACCTGCTGCGTGAGGCTGCGCAGGAGCGGCCAGCTGCTGAGGCCCGAGTAGGTGATGTCCCAGCCCGGCACCGGGATCGCGAAGATGCCCCGCGGCCCGAACGTGCCGACGCCCCTCGCGAACTCGCTCTGGAAGTCCGCCGCGAGGCCGGTGCGGAGGAGGTACTCGGAGGTGTAGAGGCCGTCGTCGCCCTCGCCCTGCGTGTCGGTGAGGAACCGCTGGCGGTGGCGCTCCAGGAGCGCGTCGTAGGAGCCGCCGAACGAGTAGACCGTGGACTGGCCCGTGCCCCGGCGGTCGACCGGGTCCGGCGCGACCGTCCCCAGCGTCGGGTCGCTGGGGTCGGCGACGTAGCGGAACGGGAGGCGGTCGTTGGACTGGAACGAGGTCTGCCACGAGAGCCCGACGCGGAGCGCGCGGAACGGCTCGACCGTCGTGCGGGCCTCAAACGTGTGCTGGTCCGAAAGGAGGTCGGCGTACTGGAGGTTCACCGTCCGGTCCGTCAGCCGCCGGTCGATCGGGACCGACCGCACGAAGCCGAGGCGGTACCCGAGGCCGGGGGCGGCACCCGTAAGGCCCGAGAGGAGGCTGTAGCTGTCCCCGACGAGCCCGCCGACGCTGGACGTGAGCGCGCCGCGGTAGGTCACCGAGACGTCGGTGAGGCCGGTCGCGGCGAGGAACAGCGACCGCCCGAGGACGGCCGGGTTGAAGCCACGCCGCCCGGCGGACG
>JANPJI010000506.1:0-5293 GCA_031425425.1 Rubricoccaceae bacterium | reverse complement strand
GACGCGCAGGCCGCCGAGGCTGCGGACGCGGCGACGACTGACGACGTGCCCGCGCCGGTCCCCGGCGACACCGAGTGGCGCCGCTGCGACCTCTTCTCGCTCCTCCAGGTCGAGCGCGCGCTCGCGGGCGTGGACATCGCGGTGTACCTGGTCCACTCGATGCTGCCATCGGCGCGGCTCACGCAGGGCACGTTCGAGGACCTCGACCTGCTGCTCGCCGACACGTTCGCGCGCGGCGCGGCGGCGGCCGGCGTGAAGCAGATCGTGTACCTCGGCGGGCTCCTCCCCGAGGACCGGAGCGACCTCTCGGCGCACCTCCGAAGCCGGCACGAGGTCGAAAAGGCGCTCGCCGGCTACGGCGTCCCGGTGACGGCACTGCGCGCGGGCCTCGTGATCGGGCCGGGCGGGTCGTCGCTGCGGATCATGGTCAACCTCGTCCGCCGGCTGCCCGCGATGGTCCTGCCACGGTGGACGCGCTCCAAGACGCAACCGGTCGCCATCGCGGACGCGATCCGCGCGATCACGGCCGTCGTCGGGCGCACGGGCGCGCTCTCACAGGTGTTCGACATCGGCGGGCCGGACGTGATGACGTACGCGCAGATGATGGACCGCACGGCGACCGTGCTCGGCGTGACGCGCCCGACGGTGGGCGTGCCGTTGATCTCGCCGCGCTTCTCGAAGCTCTGGGTGAGCGTCGTCACGGGCAGCCCGCGCGCGCTCGCCGAGCCGCTCGTGGAGAGCCTCCGGCACGACATGGTCGCCCGCGACAACCCGCTGAACCGGCTTCTCGCGCCCACCGCGCTGGGCTTCGAGGCGGCCCTCGACGCCGCGCTCACGGCCGAGCACACGCTCGTCCCGAACCCCCGGAGCCCGCTCCGCCAGGGCGACGACCAGGCCATCCGCCGGGACCGCCGCGTGCGGTCGGTCCAGCGGATGCCGCTGCCCGCCGGCCGCGACGCCGTGTGGGCGGCCGACGAGTACCTGCGCTGGCTGCCGCGCGTCGGCCGGCCGCTCCTGCACGTTTCGGTGGACCCGCCGGACGGCGACCGGCCGCGACGCGCGCGCTTCTACCTCCGCCCGGTCCCGCAGCCAATTCTGGAACTGGAGCACTCGCCCGCGCGCTCGACCGACGGGCGCGCGCTGTTCTACGTCGTCGGCGGGCTGCTAGCCGGCGAGGCCGAGTCGGCACGGCTGGAGTTCCGGTCCGTTCTGGGCGGGACGACTCTGCTCGCGGCGATCCACGACTTCGCGCCGCGCCTGCCGTGGCGCGTCTATGTGGCGACGCAGGGGACGGCGCACGCGGTCGTGATGGCGGGCTTCCGGCGGCACCTGGCGCGCCTCGCACGGCTACCGAGAGACGCCGGGGCCTAGATTCGTCTCTCCCGACTGGCCTGCCCATGCCGCCGTTTCCCAGCCGCGCCGCGGCGCTCGTGCTCGCCCTGTCGCTCGCCTCCTGCGCGGGTTCGGCCCCGACGCCCGCGCTGTCCGCCCGTGTGCAGCCGGCCGAGCCGGGCGCTGTCGACCAGCGGACGGACGCCGTCGCCGTCGGCCGCTGGATCGCCGTCGAGGTCCGCGGCGATGCCGAGGCGTCGGAGGACCTGCGGCGGGGCAGGCTCGAGAAAGTGCTCGTGGTCAACCCCGGCGGGCACGTCATCCTGCGCGGCGTGGACCGCGTCCGCGGCGGCGGGGCCGCGTCGTCGTTCTCGGGACACCTCTCGGGCGACGCCGTCACGTTCGCGGACTTGCCCGGCGTGGCGCGCCTCGCCCTCGACGGCCGCCGGCTCGTGATGACGGACCCGGCGGGCCGCCAGACGCACTTCATCCGCGACGCGGAGTGAGCACGACACCTTCGTTCGCGGCCAGCCGCACGTCGCCGCCGGGATCCGCGCTGCGGCCGTGCGTCGACGCGGCGACGTTCCACTCGCCAACCGGAAGCGGCACGAGCGCCTCGGCGTCGGACAGGTTCAGGAGCACGAGTGCGCGGCTGTCGCCGTCGGTCCGCTCGTAGGCGAAGACGGAGCCGGGGACGCTGTCGAGCGCGCGAAATGTGCCACTGTGGAGCGCGGGCGTCGCGCGGCGGAGCACGGCCAAGCGGCGATACAGCGTCAGCAGCGAGCCCGCGTCGGCCGCCTGCGTCTCGACGTTGAGCATCTCGTGGTCGGGGTGGAGCGGCAGCCAGAAGCGCTCGGGCGGAGCCGTCGAGAAGCCCGCGCCCGGCGAGGCGTCCCACGCCATCGGCGTCCGCCCGCTGTCGCGGCCGAGGGCCGCGATGTGGAGCCCGGCCGGGTCGCGGCGGCGGGCCGCGGGCACGTCCACGTCGGGCGTACCGATCTCGTCGCCGGCGTAGAGCGTCGGCGTGCCGCGGAGGGTGAGCAAGAGGACGGCCGCGAGGCGCGCGCCCGCCGGCCCGATGCGGGTGGCGAGGCGCCGCTCGTCGTGGCTCCCGAGGACGTAGCTCGGCCACGCACCGTCCGGAAGTGCCGCCTCGACGGCCTCGACGTGGCCGCGCAGGCCCGCGGCCGTCCACGGCGCGGCGAGCAGGCCGAAGTTGAGCGGCAGGTGCAGCTCGTCGCGCATCCCGTGGCCCGCCGCCTCGCCGAAATACGTCGCCCACTGCGGGAGATCGTGACCGAGGTGGATCTCGCCGAAGAGTGCACGGACCGGCGTCTCGCCGCTCGAACCGGTATCCGGTCCGGGACACGCGTCCACGACGGCGCGGAAGGTGCGGAAGAGGGCGTGGACGTCCGTGTGCCCGCGGTCGTGGAGGTGCTGCTGGCGGTCGTAGTCCGAAACCGGCTTGTGGCCGGCGTCGGGGCGCGACTCGGGCGGGTTGTCGCGGAAGAGCGGGTCTTTGGCGATGTGGACCGCCGTGTCGATGCGGAAGCCGTCCACGCCGCGCTCCATCCAGAAGGAGAGGGTAACGAGCATCGCGGCGCGGAGAGCGGGCGTGCGCCAGTTGAGGTCCGGCTGCTCGGGGAGGAACGAGTGGAGGTAGAACTGGCCTGTCGCGTCGTCCCACGTCCACGCCGGCCCGCCGAAGGCCGAGAGCCAGTTGGTCGGCGGCTCGGGCGCGTGGTCCGTCCCCGGACCGGTGCCCGGGCGGGCGTCGCGCCAGACGTACCAGTCGCGGTGCGGGTCGTCGCGGCTGGAGCGGCTCTGCACGAAGAACGGGTGCCGGTCCGACGAGTGGTTCGGCACCCAGTCCACGACGACGCGCAGTCCAAGCCGGTGCGCCTCGGCCGCGAGGCGGTCGAACGCGGCGAGGTCGCCGAAGAGCGGGTCCACGCCGCAATAGTCGGCCACGTCGTAGCCGCCGTCCTTCATCGGGGACGGGTAGAACGGGCTGATCCAGACGGCGTCCACGCCGAGGTCCGCGACGTACGCGAGGCGCGACGTGATCCCGTCGAGGTCGCCCGTGCCGTCGCCGTCGGAGTCCTGGAACGAGCGCGGGTAGACCTGGTAGAGGACGCCCGTCTGCCACCACGGGGGGGCGGGCGTCGCCGAGTCAGAAGTCACCGGACGACGAGGACGCGGCGCACGTCCGTTCCCGCGTCACCCGAGAGGCGGACGACGTAGACGCCCGCGGCGAGCGCCCCGGCGGCGTCCCACGTGAGCGTGTGCGCCCCGGCAGCGAGTGCGCCGTCGTGGAGCGTCGCGACGGTCCGGCCGAGAGCGTCGACGACCGTCACCGTCACGGCCGCCTCGCGGGCGAGGTTCAGCGGGACCGTGACGCGCCCGCGGGCGGGGTTCGGGAAGGGCTGCCCGAGCCCGAGCGCGGCGGCCGGCCCGTCCTCACCGGCCGTCGCGTAGAGCCCGGCGACCTCGGCCGCGGTGAGCGCCACGTTGTAGACGCGCACGTCGTCCACGGTGCCGGGGAAGTTGTACTCGGTCTGCCCGGGCAGCATCTGCCCGACGAGGAGCGGGAGGTCCGTCGAGCGGATCGGGCCGTCCTGCGCGACGTCGGCCGCGAGCGCGCCGTTGACGTAGAGCCGCATCCGCGCGCCGTCGTACGTCCCGACGAGGTGCGTGAACACGTTCGCCGCGACAGGAGCAGGCGCGTCGAGGTCCACGATGCGCACGGTCGTGTTGACGGTCCACCGCGGGCGGCCGGCGGGCGTGAGCGACACCTTCCAGCGGTTCTGCCACGAGCCGTGCGAGACGACGAACATCTCGCGCTCGGGGAGGGCGCTCGGGGCCAGCCAGACGCTCACGGAGACACGGTCGGTGGGCGTGAGCGCGGGCGTCGCCGGGACCGTCACGGCGTCGTCCACGCCGTCGAAGGCGAGGGCGTGGGCGGGGAGGCCGTCGCGGCCGGGCGCGGGGAGCGCCCCGAAGACAGCCCCGTCGTGGTCGAACACGGTCGCGTCGGCCGCGTCGCCGTCGAGGCGCAGGTCGAGCACCAGGCGGCCCACGACGACGAGCACGCTGGCAGACGCCGACGCCCCGGTCGGGTCGGTCGCCGTGCACGTCGCCGTGACGGGGCCGGCCGTGGCGGGGGCGGTGTAGGTCACGCTCGCGCCCGGCCCGCTGACGGCTCCGGCCGTGACGGACCACGAATAGCTCAGCGCGTCACCGTCAGGATCGGACGCCCCGCACGTCAGCGTGGTCGTCCCGCCCGGCTCGACGGACGGCGGCATGGCTGCGGCCGTCGCGGCCGTCGGGGCCTGGTTCTGGACGACCCGCAGGCGGATCGTAGCGGCTCCGGTGCGCGCGCCGTCGCTGGCCGTGCAGGTAATGTCTGCGTCGCCCACATCGGGGGCGGACCACGTGGCGGACCGGCCATTGGGCGTGAGCGACCCGCGCGAGGCGCTCCATGTGACGGTCGGCTCGGCTGTCTCGGCGTCGTCGGGCGTGCAGTGGAGCGTGGTCGTCTGGCCGCGCGCGAGCGTCGTGTCGGTCGCGACGAGGGCGCGGACGCGCGGCGGCAGGTTGCCGGCTGTCCCATCGCGGTAGTCGATGACGATGCCGTTGACCATCCGCCGTCCGTCGACGGACGTTTCGGTTCCGCCGGCGGTGGGGAAGACGAGCACGCGGGCGGCGTCCGGTGGGATCGTCACCGCGGGCCGGCCCGAGACGCCGCGCGCGAGGAAGACGTTGGCCGCCGCGTCGTACACGTCGTACGTGCCGAACGTGAGCGGGACGGTCACCGTCTGCGCCGTGGCGGTCGGGTTGTAGACGAGGAACGACTGAAAGGACGGCGTGCGGTAGACGTCCGTCTTGCGGAGATCGAGGCGGAGGACGCCGCGGACCTCGGTCGAGTCCACGACAGCCGCGAGGTAGCCGACGCTGGACG